>CABQMF010000004.1 GCA_902465265.1 uncultured Collinsella sp.
GCAAAGGGACAGTCCCTTTGCCTCATTGATGCCAAAACCAGCTTGTCAAGAGCTAGAGGGTTTAAAAATCTGCCATTTCTACCCCGTCCCCAAATGGCAGGTTTGTTACATTCCCGGAAAGCCTGTTTGGCGCAGGGCTTCGTAGAGGACGATGGCGGCGCTGTTGGAGAGGTTGAGTGCGCTGATGCGGTAGTC
The DNA here is from genome assembly GCA_902465265.1 of uncultured Collinsella sp. Lineage (GTDB taxonomy): Bacteria > Actinomycetota > Coriobacteriia > Coriobacteriales > Coriobacteriaceae > Collinsella. The sequence continues at coordinate 196 of CABQMF010000004.1, forward strand.
GTCCGGGTTGACGAAGTTGCCGCAGATATCCTGTTGAAGGATGGCCTCGTGACTGTCCTCGGTATGCCCCAGCGATTCCTCGTGAGCTTCCCAAGCCTCGGCGTTATCGAGTGAGTCGCAATCGCGCAGCATCGGGATGCGCTCGCAACGCTCGGGCGCCGCGGCAAGCAGTGGCTCGGGAATGCCCGAGCTCTCGCTGCCAAAGACCAAGTAGTCACCGTCGCGGTAGGTGCTCTGCGCATAGGTGCGGCGTGCCTTTTTGGTCAGCAGATGCAGGCGCTCGTCGGCGGGGGAGAGGTCGTTGCGCGCAAGGAAATCCTCCCAGCCGGTATAGGTCGTCACGTCCAAGTTTTGCCAGTAGCCCAGGCCGGCGCGACGTACCGTCTTGTCGTCGAGCGAAAAGCCCAGTGGCTCCACCAGATGCAGGCGGGCGCCGGTGACCACGCAGGTACGGCCGATATTGCCCGTATTGGCCGGAATCTCGGGCGCATACAGCACGATGTTGAACATGAATCTCCTTGGCTCAGAACGAAAAACCACCACGAAGGGGACAGGCACCTTCGTGGTGGTTTGGCGGTTACGTAGCGGAAAAATGTCCGCTTGGATAAACCTAGGCGCGGTGCCAGTCGGTCAGGCAGGCATCGAGGGAGGCGATGAGCGCGTCCTTGTCCATGTGACGGCCGATGATGCACAGGCTCGTCATGCGGTCGCCCGTCTCGTCGTCCCAAATCTGCATGATCTCGGGGTTCTCGTCGATGATCTTCTGCTTCTCGCCCTCGGGCGCCGAGTCAACGAACAGGCCGTTCTCCATCAGGCGCATCTGGTGGCCGGCCTGCTCAAACATGTAGCACATGTCCGGATTGCCGGTCTGCCACAACGGACCCTTGACGCGAATGACCTCGTCGGGCCACTCCTGCTCAACAAAATCGGTGAACTTCTGCAGGTCAAACGGCTTGCGGCGCGAGTAAACAAAGGTCTCGATGTCGTACTCGAGCACCTCGGGGTCGTCGTGCTCCTCGGGATGCTCCATGGCCTCAATCCAGGCGGCGGAGTTGTAGGCGCGCATAAAGTCGAAGCGGTCGGTATCGAGCAGCTCCTCCATGGGGACCTCACCGTTCTGAGCCTCGACAATCACGGCGTCCTTCTGCAGGCTGCGCACGATAGCCTTGAGCTCGGCGATCTGCTCGGGGCTCACGGTATCGGTCTTGTTGAGAATCAGCGTAGAGCAGAACTCGATCTGCTGGATGAGCAGGCTCTCGATGTCGTCCTCGTCGATATCCTCGGCCAGCAGGTCGCGGCCGCCGTTGAACTCGTCGTACATACGGGCGCAATCGACTACGGCCACGATGTTGTCGAGCGCGAGCTTGGGCTCGCCGCCCACCTTGGCCTCGTCGCAGAAGCTCGAGATGGTGTAGGCGATGGGGATGGGCTCGCAAATTCCCGAGGCCTCGATGATGATGTAGTCGAAGTTGCCCGAATCGGCGATGCCCTGCAGCTGGTTGGCAAGGTCGTCCGAAAGCGTGCAGCAGATGCAGCCGTTGGTGAGCGGGATGAGGTCATCGGTCTCGGAAAGGCCGCCGTCGGCGATAAGGCTGGCGTCGACGTTGATCTCGCCGATGTCGTTGACGATCACGGCGGCGCGGATGCCGCCGTCGTTAGCGAGGATGTGGTTGAGCAGCGTGGTCTTGCCGGCACCGAGGTATCCGGTAAGCATGATGATCTTCACGGGTTTGTTGGGCATGTGCCCTCCTTTGTTAGACATGGCTTACAGTTGAATCTTATGCCAAACGCCTGCTCTTATACCCACGCGCCGGCAAATAACACAAGCTACTCCCAGGCTCCCCATACATCGGGGCAATAACCGACGGTGGCCTTTTTGCCGTTGCGCACGATGGGTTCGGCGAGAACCTGCTGGTTCTCGAGCAGCTTATCAAAGCGCTGGCTGGGGGTGAGGTGCTGGATGAGCGCGAGCGTCTCCTCGTCCTTGGCCTTGGGGTTGAGTAGCTTGTCGATGCCGCCGACCGCCTGCATCACGCTCGTGAGCTCGCCCTTGCTCATCTCCTTTTCCTTAAGGTCAATAAACTGCACCTTAATGCGGCGCTCCTTAAAATAGCGTTGGGCCTTCTTGGTATCAAAGGACTTTTTGGTGCCGAAGATTTGAATATTCATGGTCCCGCCACTCTATCGAATGAAGTTGGTCGTTGCGCGATCTGCCTCGGGTGCGTTGATACCGGCGGCCTGTCCTGCCTCGATACAGCGCAGGAGCCAGACCATGTTTTTGCCGATGTTTCGCATGGTGGCAAGGCCCTCGGCATCCCCATCGGCGTCGCCGGGCACGCGGCCAAACACGTTGTTCCAGTAGGTGGAGGCAACTACGGGCATTTGCTTAATGGCGAAGTACTTGTTGAGCACATCGAAGGTGGTCGAGGTGCCGCCGCGACGGGCGACGGCGACCGCGGCGCCGGGTTTGTGCTCAAAGGCATGCCCGCCTGCATAGAAGGCGCGATCGAGGGCCGAAAGGATGCGGCCGCTGGGGTGCGCATAGTAGACAGGTGAGCCAAAGACAAAGCCATCTGCCTGCTCGGCGGCAGCGATGAGCTCGTTCACCACGTCGTCGTCAAAGGTGCAGCGACCGCCAAGTTTGCCGCACTGACCGCAGCCGATGCAGTCGCGAATGGGCTTGGCGCCCAGCTGAAACACCTCGGTATCAATGCCTTCGGTATTGAGCTGCTCGGCGACCTCGGCGAGTGCGCGGGCGGTGTTGCCGTTTGCCTTGGGACTGCCATTGACCAAAAGAACCTTCATCACAAACTCCCTCTGCTGTCGGTGACTTCTGCGGAGGATTATCGCACGAGAGGGCAGATGGCGTGGGGTGCGATGTGAAACGGCTTGTGTTTCACATCGCACCCCACGACGCTAGTTCAGTTTGGTGCCCGGTACTTGCGGTGCCTCTTTAAGCAACGCTTTGAGCTCGTTTAAAATCGAAACAGGCTGACGGTCGACGCCGTCCAGATGGAGCGTGGCCACGCGAATGGGCGGCTGATATTCAAGCGAGCCGATGAGCACGGGAGAACCCAAGAACCGTTCGATGTCGCCTGCGATCTCATCGATTGCCTCGGGGCCGAGCTCATCGAAGAGTGCCACGAACGTTGGCCCCGTCGAGCGGAACAGGCGGCCCTTGCCGCGCGAACAATCCATGAGGCAGGCGGCGCTTTCGGCGAGCACACGGTCGCCTGCATCGAATCCAAAGCGGGCATTGACCTCGGCGATATCGTCGACCTTAATGGCAATAAAGCCTGCCTCGCGCGCCACGCGGCGCATCTCTCCAATAGCGTTGACCAGCGCGTGGACATCGCCCAGGCCCGTTACCGAGTCGGTCGTATCCGCTAGGCTTCGGTTGACGATAATGCCCACATACATGCTGGGCTCGGTATCGGTGCCGTCCAAGCGGTAGCCCGTGCAGTCGCAAAGCACGTATTTTCCGGTGGCGTCCATTACGCGATACTGCATGTAGTGGAAGTGCCACGTGCTGTTTATCACCATGTCGAGCTCGGCGCGTACGTTGTCGCGGTCCTCGGGATGAACGCGGGCGAGCCACATGTCGAGTGAGTTAAAAGGGTGCTGGGAGGGCAGGTCAAAATCGCGCACGGCGTTAACCGACCATTGCGATTCGCCCGTATCGAGATTGAGGATAAACGGATAGCGCGTCTCGGAGCTCATGGAGATCGCTTGGAATACGCGGTCGTTGCAGGGAAGCTGGTCGACGATTGGGCGTTGCGGCGCGTCATTGTCTTTCGGTTGCTGCACACGATGCATAAGCTTATAGCGATACATCTTGCGATCGGCATCCATCGTCATCTGGCGACGCGTGTCGCCGGCAAGTGGATCGACGCGCGAGCAGCCAAAGCTAAAGCTGGCGATCATGGGCGCCTTGCCGCCTGAGCTCGCCTCGATCAGCTCGGCACGTACCTGCTCCAAGCGCTGCTCGAGTTCAGTCTCGTTTGCGGAGAGCGAGATAAGCACAAACTCGTCTCCACCGATACGGAACAGCATCTCATCGTGCTCCATGGTTTCGGAGAGCGTGCGGCAGATGCTCAGAATATAGCGATTGCCTTCGGCGTGGCCAAACCTATCGTTGCAATGCTTGAGATGGTCGATGTCAATATAGGCGCAGGTGAAAGGGTCGCCTTTGCGCCAGAGCTGCTCGACGTGACGGTCGAGTCCGCTGCGGTTGCCCAAGTTGGTGAGCGGGTCGATATAGGCGTTGCGCTCAAGCAGCTGGCGCTCTTGTTGCAGGATGGCATGCGTCTTTTGCAGTTGCTCGCCAACGGCGCGTAGCTCAGCAGGCAGCGCGGCAACATCGAGTTCGGCGGTCGAGATGCCATTCGCAAGTCGCTGAAGATAGGCAATAATCGATTGCTCGCCCATGCGGTACGACTCGTTCATGATGGATAACCTCCTTGGGCAGAACAACGGTTTGTATCATATCCCCAATTCGGTTTGAATTGGGGATATAAGTTAGCCAATGGGGACAAATGCTTCCTTCGGCGGTGGCGTTTTGCGCGCGAGCGTATCAGTTGTTATTGCCACCATCGAGCAATGCCTCAAAATCCTTCGCCGGCATGGGGCGGTAGTAGAGGAAGCCCTGAGCGTAGCGGGCGCCCATTTGTCGTAGCATGTTCGCCTGCTCATTTGTCTCGACGCCTTCGACCTCGACGGGCAGATGGAGCGACTGCGCCATTTCGAGCATCGATGACACGATCTGCGCGTTGCGGTCTTGATCGCCGTCGACGGGCACAATCTGCCAAATGTACTTGTCGAGCGTTACTACAAAGCCGCTTTCCTCGAGAGCGGGGATATGGGTGCACATACTGTGGGCGGCTATTATTCGACAAGCGGTAGCGCGACGATGCGATGTTCGATAAAAATGCGACTGGGGCGGTATATGTTGACGGGTATACTTGTTCCGGTTTTAAACGCAGGAACGGAGATGGTCGCATGGCACAGCCGGATACGACGCGCACGGTGGGGCTCGCGCTCGAGGGAGGCGGCTACCGCGGTATGTATACGGCGGGCGTGCTCGACGTTTGGATGGAGCACGGTTTGACCTGCGACCATATGGTGGGTGTCTCGGCGGGCGCGGCGTTTGGCTACAACTTTAAATCGCGCCAGATCGGCCGTGCTATTCGCTACAACAAGGCCTATTGCGCCGACAAGCGCTATGCGAGCGTGACGAGTTGGTTGCGCACCGGCGATATGTACAATGCCGAGTTTGCCTATCACGAGGTGCCCATCGAGCGCGATCCCATCGATTTGGAGACATATCGTGCCTGCTCCATGCGGTTTACGTGCGTGTGTACCGATATCGAGACAGGCAAGGCCGTCTATCACGACCTGCCCTATGGTGATGAGCGCGATATCGAGTGGATCCGGGCGTCGTCGGCTATTCCTGTGGCGACGCGTCCCGTTGCTATTGACGGGCATAAGTATCTGGATGGCGGCGTGGCTGATTCTATTCCCAGCGCATGGCTGTTTGCGCAGGGGTATGACCGCAACGTGGTGGTGCTGACGCAGCCGGCGGGCTTTGTAAAGCAGCCCAACAGTGTGATGCCCATGTTGCGGCGTGTGTTCCGTCACTACCCGGAGTTTGTCGCAGCGCTTGAGCATCGGCATGAGGTCTACAATGCCACGCTCGATGACCTGGCGCGTCGCGAGGCCGCTGGCGAGGTCTTTGTGGTGCGGCCGAGTGAATCGGTAAAGGTGCCGTCGCTGTGCCGCGAGCCTGATGAGCTCGAGCGCATCTATCAGATCGGCCGTCGCGATGCGGAGGCGACTTTGCCGGCGTTGGAAGCGTATCTGGCGGGGTAGAGGCTGCAGCGGAAAGCGCATCCCGGAATGGGCGTTTGGAATGGGATGCGGTTTCCGCGAGAGGCCCGTGGCGGAAAGTTCATCCCGGAATATGCGTTCAGACTGGGATACAGTTTCCCACTGGCTCTCTATACGGAAAGCGCATCCCAGTTTGGACGTCCATTCTGGGATGTGCTTTCCGCTCTTGAAGATATGAGGCTGCGAATCGGCTGCTCGGCTTATGTCTATGCCTGCTGCCAGGTGTCGACGAGCTCCTTGGCCGCGGCGTGGGGGTCGTCTGCACTGCAGACGGCGCTCACCACAAAGAAGCCGTCGACGCCGGTGGCCTTGAGCTGCGGCAGGTCGGCCGTCTTGACGCCGCCGCCCACCACGATGGGCACGGGACTTGCCGCGTGGAGTGCGGCCAGGTCCTCAAAGCTTTTGGTGATGATGGAGCCGTCGGCCGCGCGTCCGCAATCGCGCTTGGTCTCGGTCTCGTGGAGCGGGCCGACGCCCAGGTAGTCGACCAGACTCATGTCGGCGGTCTTGACGTACTCGAGCATCTCCTCGCAGCGGGCCGAAAGGCCCACGATGGCATCGGGGCCCAAAAGTTTGCGGCAGACCTCGACGGGAATATCGCTCTGGCCTACATGCACGCCATCGACAGCAATACCCTGCTCGCGCGCGGCGAGTACGCAGTCCAGGCGGTCGTCGATTAACAGGGCGACCTGACCGGTCTTGCCGGCCTGTGCGATTGCCTGCGCGGCGTCGCCGGTCAGTGCGATGATCTCGCGGGCGCTTGCCACCTTGGAGCGCACCTGGATGCAGGTAAAGCCGGCATCGAGCGCCTGGGCCACCACATCGCCCACGGGACGCCCGAGCGTGTTTTCGGGGCCGAGTACCAGATAGGCCGAGATATCAAGGTTGTCGCGGATGCTCATCGTGCTTCCTCCTGCTGTTTGATCTGTGCTTCCATGCGCTCGAGCTTGCCGGTCATGGTGTCGGTAAATCCGGGTCGAATATCGGCTTTGAGCACGACTTCGGTACGGATGCCCTTACTCGCCAACACAAAGGTTGCGTCGCGCACGACCTGCATGACCTCGTCCCAGTCGCCCTCGATCTCGGTGAACATCGAGGTGGTGCGGTTGGGAAGGCCGCTCTCGCGAATGACGCGCACGACTTCAGCGACCTCGGCGGACAGTTCATCGCCGGTGCCGCACGGGGCGATGGCTACAGCGACGAGCGTGTTCATGCCGGTATTGGTTGCGGGTTCGGACATGGCTTATGCCTCCTCGAGCTCGAGTCGGTTGTCGGCAATATCCTGGGCGGTTGCGCGGTAGAGCTCGTCGATAAAGGCGACCTTAAAGCTTGCCGGGGCATCGGCGACGGCGGCGGCACGCGTGCCGGCAACGTTGTAGACCGCGGTGCCGCAGATGGCTGCCGTAAACGGATCGGTGACGCAGGCGTACACGGCCAGCACGCCGCCCTGCGAGCAGCCGCAGCCGGTGATCTTTGACATGAGCGGGCTGCCGCCGTGGGACTTGGCCACCGTCGTGCCGTCGGTGATCAGGTCGACTTCGCCCGAGACCACTACGGCGCCGCCGGTGTAACGGGCGAGCGCCACGGCGGCATCGCGGGCGGCGTCGACCGTGTCGGTGGTATCGACACCGCGCACGCGGCTCAGATCAGCCGCCTCGCCCTCAAGACCCCACAGGCCGGCGAGCGCGATGATCTCGGAGGCGTTGCCGCGCACGATGGCGGGCTTGTACTGCTTGAGCTCGTTTACCAGCTGGGTGCGCAGGCTACCGATGCCCAGACCTACCGGATCGAGCACCCAGGGCTTGCCGGCGTCGTGTGCCGCCTTGGCCGCGCGGGGAATCGTCTGCTCGTAGATGGGGAAGAGCGTGCCCATGTTGAGATAGATGGCGCCGCCGCCGGCAACGAGCGCCTCGCCCTCGTCGGGCAGATAGACCATGGCGGCCGAACCGCCCACGGCGAGCTGCGCATTGGCGACAAAGTCGATCGTCACCGTGTTGGTGATGGAGCCGGCCATCGGATTGGCGGCGCGAATCTCCTCCACGGCCTTGACCATATGTTGCTTAAGCTGTTCCGAATCAATCACTGCACATGCCTCCTTGGCATAGAAAAGGGGCGCTGTGCATAGACAGCGCCCCTGTAAAGGCGGCATGCTCCCTACGCCAGCATTAACTGACAGGTTCAAAGGATTGGGCCCCATGCCCTCTCAGCCTTGTGGTTTGCACCGCCGGCACTCCCGCATCGAATCTGTTGTTCCCTATACTAACGCACCTGTCAAAAAGGGACAGGTTTATTTTGGCAGGTCGTTACAATAGGTAGGACCGATACGAATGGGGACCTCATGATCAAACTTGTGCTGACCGATATGGACGATACGCTGATTCCAGCCGGGCATGACGGCGTCAGCGACTACGCCATTGAGGGTATTCATGCCATGCAGGCGGCGGGTCTGCACTTTGGTCCGGTTTCGGGCCGTCAGCCGTCCGCGATGGGCTGGATGTTCAAAAATCGTTCCGAGTGTTTTTCGACTGGCGCGTTCTGTAACGGCCAGGTGATGTTTGTCGACGGCGAAGTGGTCGCCTCGCACGCAATCGACAACGATGCCCTGATGCGTTTGGCTGACTATCTGGAGCAAGAGACCGACGATACATTTCTAAAAGTCTATAGCCTGGGCGATGACTTTTGGGGCAACGATGCCTACTGCGTGACGAGCGATCCCGAGCGCGTTCGTCGAGCCATGGGGTCGGGCGGCAACGCGTGGCTCAAAGGCGAAGAGGCCCCATGTCGTCCCGTCGTCGATGACGCGACGGTGTTTAAGGCGAATATCTGGAGTGCCCGTTCGCGTGAGGAGCTCGCGGAGTTACGCGAGCGCGTTGCCGCTGAGGTTCCGGAGCTCTCGCTTGTGTTTCCTAATAACCGCGTGCGCCTGTTTGACATCCTTCCGGCTGGTTGGGACAAGGGCTGTGCTGCGCTGGAGCTGGCGCGCGCTTTGGGCATGACGCCCGACGAGGTGGCCGTATTTGGCGATTCCGATAACGATCTGCCCATGATCGATGCCGTTCCCAACTCCGTTGCAGTCGCTAATGCCAACGAGGTCGTCACAGCGGCGGCGCGCTGGCATATCGGCGCTGCGGCAGATGATGCGGTCGCCGGGGCTCTGCATCAGATTGCCGCCTGCGCTGCGACGGGGGAAATGCCGCCGTTTATGCGCCTGCCGGGTACTGCCGACGCGAATCTCACGAACAGCTAAGGAGACAGCCATGAAGCTCCAGCAGCTCAGATATGTCGTCAAAGTTGCCGAATGCGGCAGCATTACCGAGGCCTCGCGCCGGCTCTTTGTATCGCAGCCTTCGATTACCGCGTCGATCCGCGATCTCGAAAACGAGATGGGTGTGCACATCTTTGAGCGCACCAACAAGGGTGTCATTGTGTCCGAGGAGGGCGAGACCTTCTTGGGCTACGCGCGCCAGGTGCTCGACCAGGCGGATCTGCTCGAAGGCAAGTACAAGGGCGCGTCCGAGCAGGTGCCGCACTTTAGTGTGAGCTGCCAGCATTATTCCTTTGCCGTTAATGCGTTTGTCGATGTGATCCGTGAGTTCGATGCCGCGCGCTACGACTTTACCCTGCGCGAGGAGCAGACTCACGAGATTATCGAGGACGTCGCGCATATGAAAAGCGAACTGGGCATCCTGTACTTATCCGAGCATAACCGCGAGGTTATCGAGCGCATGCTCGCCGCCAACGAGCTCGTATTCGAGGGGCTCTTCTGCGCCGCGCCGCATGTCTTTGTATGCGCCGACCATCCACTGGCGGACCGCGCCAGCGTAACGCTCGAGGACTTGGAAGACTATCCGTTCCTGTCCTACGAGCAGGGCAGCTACAACTCGTTTTACTATTCCGAGGAACTGACCTCGACGTTTGAGCGTCGCAAGAATATCCGCGTACGCGACCGTGCGACGTTGTTCAACCTAGCTATGGGCCTCAACGGTTACACAGTGTGTTCGGGCGTGATCAGTCACGAACTCAACGGCCCCGGCATTATCTCGATTCCGCTCGATGTGGACGAATACATGGAAATCGGCATTATCACGCGCAAAAATACGACGCTCACGCGCTATGGGCAGGCCTATATCGACGCGATTCGTCAGCATATCTAGACTGTTGCGTTCTGCACGGGTCAAATCTCTTTACGGCAGTCCAAACTGATATAGGAATCATCTATATCAAACTGTTATAAACGTATATTTTACGATGGCCATATAAGCGCTCATACTCTGTCTCGGTAAAGCAACCAATGCAAAGGGAGATATCTATGAGCACTTCGATTCAACCGAACGCGCCGTTTCGCGCCGATATCGTCGGCAGCTTTCTTCGTCCGCAGGCCGTGAAGGACGCCCGTGCCGCCTACGCCGCGGGCACGCTTGATGCCGAGGGGCTTAAGGCCGTCGAGGACGATGCCATTCGCGACTTGGTGTCTAAGCAAAAGGCCGCCGGCCTGCAGGTCATCACCGATGGCGAGTTTCGTCGCAGCTACTGGCACCTCGATTTTATGTGGGGCCTCAATGGCATTGAGCGCCGTACCTCGCGTACGGGTTATATGTTCCATGATGAGGAGACGACGGCCGATACCGCCGTGGTGACCGGCTCCATCAGCGGCGAGAACCACCCCTTTGTCGAGCACTTTAAGTTTGTCAAAGCGCTCGAGGGCGAGGGCCACGTTGCACGCCAGACCATCCCGGCGCCGATTCAGACGTTCTCTGAGGTCACGCTCGATCGCTGCGACGGCCAGCAGGAGAGCCTGCGCGCTGTCTATAAGACCGATGAGGAGCTTGCCGACGCCATTGCAGCCGCTTATCGCACGGTGATCGCCGACCTGTACGCTGCAGGCTGCCGCAACATCCAGTTTGATGACTGCACCTGGGGCATCTATTGCGATACCGACTTTGTGTCCAAGACCGGAATGAGCCCGGTTGATCTGCAAAAGGTAAGCGAGCTGGGTGTGGCGCTCAACAACGCCGCCATCGAGGGCAAGCCCGATGACCTGATCATTAACACGCACGTGTGCCGCGGTAACTACCACTCTACCTATGCCTTCGAGGGCGGCTACGACCCCATCGCGCCGTACCTGTTCGCAAACGAGGATGTCGACGCATTTTACCTGGAGTTCGATACGCCGCGCGCCGGCGGTTTTGAGCCGCTGAAGTATGTTGCCCCCGGCAAGAAGGTCGTGCTGGGCTTGGTAACCACCAAGGCGGCAGAGCTCGAGAACGAGGATGTTATCGTCGAGCGCATCCGTGAAGCCGCAAAGTACGTGCCGCTCGAGAACCTGTATCTGTCGCCCCAGTGCGGCTTTGCCAGCTGCGAGATTGGCAACAAGCTGACCGAGGACGAGCAATGGGCAAAGATCGCGCTGGTCAAGCGCGTTGCCGAGCGCGTTTGGAAATAACGGTAACGTTCGCAGGTGGCGGCGCGTGCGAGACATGGCGTATCGCGTACAATGGTTCGGATCGTATCGTTCGGGCAGGTTATCCGATATGCCCGATCACCCTTCCATTCGAAAGGACATCCATGTCCCAGTCTTCGACGCCCGCCGTCACCGATGCCATCTACGACGCATCGTCGCTCGGCCGCCCGCGCATGTTGTTGCTCGGCCTACAGCACATGTTTGCCATGTTTGGTGCCACGGTGCTGGTGCCCGTGCTCACCGGTCTCTCGGTTTCGGCAACGCTTTTGTTTGCCGGCTTGGGCACGCTGCTGTTCCACTTCCTGTCGCGCGGTAAGGTGCCGGCATTCTTAGGCTCATCGTTTGCCTTTATTGCCGGTTATGCCGCCATCGCGCCCAACGGCGAGGCCGAGCTTTTGCCTTACGCCTGCCTGGGCGTTGCCTGCGCCGGTCTACTCTATCCGGTACTTGCGGCACTCTTCCGCGCGTTTGGCGCCAAGCGCGTCATGCGCTTCTTTCCGCCGGTGGTGACGGGCCCCATCGTCATTTCGATCGGTCTGATCCTGGCAAGCTCCGCCATTGCTAACTGCCAGACCAATTGGCTCGTCGCCGTTATCGCCGTGGCAGTGATCGTCATCTGCAACATCTGGGGCCGCGGCATGGTCAAGATCGTGCCGATTTTGCTGGGCGTTGCGGTGAGCTATGCCGTTGCGACTGCGCTGGGCGAGGTCGACTTTACTGGCGTCGCAGCCGCTCCCTGGGTTGGTTTGCCCGTCGAGTGGGACAACACCGTCTTTGCGCTCTTTGGCCCGCAGTTCGATAGCGGCCTTGCCACGACGGCTATCATCACCATCATGCCGTTGGCCTTTGCAACCATGATCGAGCATATCGGTGATATCTCCGCTATTGGCTCCACCTGTAAGCGCAACTACATCGCCGATCCCGGCTTGCATCGCACACTGCTCGGCGATGGACTCGCCACGATTCTGGCTTCGCTCTTTGGCGCTCCGGCCAACACCACGTATGGCGAGAACACCGGCGTGCTTGCCCTGACGCGTGTGTTTGACCCGCGCGTGATTCGCATTGCCGCGTGCTGCGCTATCGTGCTTTCGTTCTGCCCCAAGTTCGCTGCCGTGATTGCCGCCATGCCGGCGTGTGTAATCGGCGGCGTGTCGCTTGTGCTCTACGGCATGATCAGTGCCGTAGGCGTGCGCAACCTCATTGAGAACCAGGTCGATTTCCAGAACAACCGCAATGTGCTGGTGGCCGCGCTGGTGCTCGTGCTCTCGCTCGGCATCGCGTACAGCACCGCCGGTGCCATCGTGTTGGAGCTGGGCGGCGTGACGATTTCGCTTTCCGGTCTTGCCGTGGGCTCGCTGGTGGGTATCGTGCTCAACGCCATTCTGCCGGGTAATGACTTTGAGTTTGATGTCTCCGAGCTTGAGGAGGCTGCTGAGTAGCAGCTGCGTTCAGCTAAAACAAGATATGGTGCCCATGCGTATATGCGCGTGGGCACCATTTTTAATGCGTCAGTATCCAGTGGATGCCGCGGGCCATGCGCAAGTCGGGTTGGGTAAAGTGATTGCCGGGGTTGAGCTCCAGCGTTGTTGGAATGCCGCGCTCGACGAGCAATGCCTCCATCGCGCGTGTGTCGTCGAGTACATGACGCATCATGCGGTTGGGCGTCTTGGTTTCCTTTTTGCCGAGTGACAGATAGACGGCTTGCGGGCTGCCGGCAAAAGGGGCCGTGCTGGCACGGTCGACAAAGTCGGGAAACCATAGCGACCCCGATGCGCTCGCGGCGCGGTCAAAGGCGTCGGTTTGCCAGAGGGACCAGAGTGCGAAGAGGCCCGCGAGCGAGTAACCAGCAATGCCGCGCCAGGTGGGCGGCTGAGGAAGCGACGACTCGACCTGGGGGATTATCTGATTCAGCAGCTCATCAAGAAAATCGGCAGCTTGGCCGCCGAAAGGCTCGGCATCGCGTACGGTCCCGTCGCATGCCCAGGGGCTCAGCTCGCGATTCCAATCGAGCCCGCCAATGGTGACGAGGGCGAATGGCGGACAGTCGAGCTCTCGGCAACACTTATAAACCTCGCTGCCGTCGCCCACGACCACAGGAAGGTAGATGACAGGCGCGCTTTCCGTATGATTCGAATAAACGGTTATCTGCTTTTGATGCGCTTCCATGACGGGCTTCTCTCAGTGTTGTGATATCGGCAGCCCCAATTGTCGCACGCCAGCGTATGCCGGTTGGGCTAGACCAAAGACAATCTCGTGCATCCCCTGCGGACTCATATGGAAAACGCCACCGCCGGAGGGGAGCTCGGCGGTGGCGTTGTTAAACGGTGCTGGGGCTCGGGGCCTTCGCGGGAGCTGCCATGTGCGCAGAGGCGTCTAAGAACGCTTACGGCTCGCCATGGTGCCTGCGGCGATAACGGCTGTTCCCGCAAGGACGGTTGCCACGATGGCCGCACTCGAGGTGTCGCCGGTTGCCGCGAGCACGCCGGTAGTCTTGGCTTTCGTGGTTGAAGCCGCAACGGCCTTGGTCGGCTTTGAGCCCTCAGGCTTGGGGTTCTGCTTGGACTCCGCGGGCTTGCTTTCTGCGGGCTTGGTCTCGTCGGGCTTGGGGTCTTCCGGCTTGGCTACCTCGGGAGGTGCGATGGTCGTACTTTTGGCGACTGCTTTGATATAGAGGGAGTCGACCGTGGCGTCGCCCGTGCCGATGGCTTGGCCTGCCTCGTAGATGCCGTCACGGAGCTTGCGATAGTCAATGACCTTGCCGCCTTCGGGCGTCTGGATGGCGGCGTTCTCAATCTTGATGGTGCCGATTGTCTTGCCGTCAGCGCTCATGGCACGGGCAAAGATTGCCGCTGTATCTCCTTCGGCCGTTACCTTGCTGCGGATGATCGAGATGACTGCGGGTGTGACGCCCTCGCTGGTCTGGGCGATGATGCCGATGTTCTCGCCTTGGGGTTCGCGCCTCGTCTCGCCATCTTGGTTTTCGCTGTAGGGGATGGGGCCGTCGCCGTTCTCGACATAGCGGGCTATGGCCTTGACAACGGAGTCGCTGATGTAGATGTGGCCGCCCTTCTCGTTGGGTCGATCGTTTCTGGTGGAGAATGTAGCCGAAACCTCGCCTTCCGCAAACGCGTCCACGGTGGAGCCGTTCTTGACGACGATGTCGTCCTGGTAGGTGAAGAGGGCGTTGGCGCCACCGTATCTGCCTTTACTTGCACGGACCGTCACGTTTGCATGATCGAGGGTGATGCCCTTGTGGGCATAGACGCCATATTCAACACCGTTTACGTTGAGGGGGGCGTTTGTGGCTGCGAGGCTGCCCTTGGCCTCGACGGCAGCGTCTTTCTCGGAGCTTGCCTTGACCTGGCTGCCGTCCGAGATGTTGATATTGCCGCCGCTCCAAAGGGCCTCACCATCGGCTGAGCTTGCCTCGACCGTCCCGCCACCCTTGATGGTGAGGTTCTTGTCGGCTCCAATGCCCTTGTCCTTGGTAGCCCTGGCGGTGACGGCTCCGCTGTCGTCAATCGTGATATTGCCGTTTGCCCTGATGCCATCCGATGCACCCGTGGCGTTGACGTTGCCCGAACCTTTGATAGCGAGATCACCTCCGGCATTGATGGCATCAAACCCAGTGCTCGTGGCGTTGACGGATCCGGCTCCGTCGATGTTGATATTACCCGTGGAGAGGATAGCGTCCTCAGTAGATGTCACGCTGAGCGTGCCGCCCTCGTCGCCTTGGATATTGAGCTCGGCATTCTCGTTAGTGCCATGAGAAACGTTGATGCTTTCGATCCATTCGGCAGTGACGATGTTGGTTCCCGAGTAATTCACGTTGAGCTTGCCTGCGGCCTGGATCTCGCCGCCGTTATAGTTGTTGAGCTTCAAGTCGTCGGCGCCGTCCCACGACCAGGTACCGGCCTCGTCGCTCGCCGCGGTGTTGTACTTGTTGCCGCCGACCTTGACCCATTCCGCTGCGAGCGAGACGCTCGGCATGAGCAGCGAGCTCACCGTGAGCGCGCACACGGCGCCCGCGACGATGCGGCGCGTCACGCGGCGCCAGCTGCCGTGCGCGAGTCCTATGCGACGGCGAACGTCGGGTTCGGCAACATGGGTTCCGGCGGTAGTGTCATTGCGTTTGGGGGTCGTGAACAAGGCTGCCATGGTTGCTCCCGTTCTCATAGGGCCTATACGACTAGATTCAGCGTATCTGCTGGATGTTGCCGGCGGTAGTGCCGTTCGGAGGGTAAAATGTCCAAAATCCGGAAGAGGAATAAGCTGCGCGCCTACGCGTTGTCGGGCATTAATCACAAAGCGCGGAGCCGCTTGTTGCGACTCCGCTCGCGTGTGCGCCATACGAGTGCAAACAGGAAACGCCACCGCCGGAGGGGAGCTCGGCGGTGGCGTTGCTAAACGGTGCGCGGACTAGGCGGCTTTAAAAGTGTCGGTTCGTGTATGAAGAGCGTCTATGAGCGCTTGCGGCTCACCACGGCGCCCGCGGCGATGGCGGCTGTTCCCGCAAGGGCGGCTGCCACGATGGCTGCGCTCGAGGCGTCGCCGGTTGCCGCGAGCTTGCCGGTGGTCTTGGCTCCCGTGGCTGCAACTGCAACGGTCCTGGTTGTCTTCGTGCCCTCGGACTTGGAACCCTCGGGCTTGGTCTCGCCGGGCTTTTCCTCGGGTTTGATCTCCTCGGGAGGCACGATGACCGTGCTCTTGGCGACAGCGGCGTCATAGGGGGAGTCGATCGTGGCGTCGCCCGTGCCGATGGTTTGACCTGCCTCGTAGGAGATGCTGGGGCCGTACTCTTCTTCGTGGCGATAGTTAATGATCTTGCCGCCTGCGGGCGTCTGGATGGGAGCGCCTTCGATCTCGATGGTACCGATCGCCTTGCCGTCCTCGCTTATGGCAAGAGCGAAGATTGCCGCCGTATCTCCCTCGGCCGTGAGCTTGCTGCGGACGATCGAGATACTCGCGGGCGTGATGCCCTCGTAGGTCTGGGCGAAGATACCGATGTTCAGACCCCTAGGCTCAGGGATGACCCCGCCGCTTTGGTCGTTGCTGTAGTGATCGGGGCCATCGCCACCGGTCTCGACATAGCGGGCTATAGCCTTAACAACGGAGTCGCTGATGTAGATGTGGCCGCCAGCGACGTTTGGCTGGTGGTTTCTGGTAGAGATTGCAACCGAGAATTTGCCTTCCGCGAACGCGTCCACGATGGAACCATTCTTGATGACGATGTCGTCCCCGTCAGTGATGAGGGCGATGGCCTGGCCGCCGCTCGCGCTTGTGCGGACCGTCACGGTTGCGCCATCGAGCGTAACGCCCTTGTAGGCATAGACACCATATTCAACACCGCTTGCGTCAAGGGAGGCGTTCGTGACCGCGAGACTACCCTCAGTGTCGACGGCAAGATCTCCCTCGGAGTTCGCCTTGACCTGGCTGCCGCCCGAGATGTTAATGCCGCCGTCAGCCCAAATCGCCGCTTCTTCTATAGAGCTTGCTTCTACCTTGCCACCGCCTTTGATGATGAGGTCACTGCCCGCGGCGATGCCGTAGCCTTCGCCTCCTTTAGCGATCACTGTGCCAGAGGAATCGATGGTGGTCTCGCCCTTGGATTGGATGCCTTCGGTACCGCCCGTTGCATTCACAGTGCCCGAGCCCGTGATAGAGAGATCGCCCTTTGCCTCAATTCCGTCGGAAGAAGTGCTTGTGGTGTTCACAGTGCCTGGGCCAGAAATGGAGAGGTCGCCTGTGGATTTAATTGCATCGGCCTCGGCTGTCACATTGAGCTCATCCGAGCTCTTCGAGCTCGTTATGTTCAGCTCTGCCTTCTGGTTAGTGCCATCCTGCGCCTTGATGGCGGCTCCAGTGTAATCGGGCTCGGTTTTCACGGTGTTTTTGCCCTCGTAGGCAATGTTGAGCTTACCTGCAGCCAGGATCGCACCGCCGTCATAGCCGTTGAGCCTCATGTCGTCGGCGCCATCCCATGACCAGGTGCCGGCGGCGTCTCCCGTGGGTCCCGCGGCCGCTTCGTGGCGGACGCCGCCGACGTCCACCCACTCGGCTGCGAGCGAGACGCTCGGCATGAGCAGCGAACTTACCGTGAGCGCGCATACGGCGCCTACAACGATGCGGCGTGTCACGCGGCGCCAGCTTCCGTGTGCGAGCAGCGTGCGACGGCGCACGTCGGGCTCGACAAAATGGGCTCCAGAGGTTTTGTCATTGCGCTTGGGGGTCGTGAACAAGGCGGCCATGGTTACTCCCATCCTCATAGGGCCTATGCGATTACGCCCAGCATATCTGCAGGATGTAGCCGGCGGTAGTGCCGTTTGGAGGGCAAAATGTCCAAAACTTGGGAAGCAAAACATCGCGCGTCCGTGCGTTGCCTGGCTTTAAAAGAAAAGCGCGGAGCCGCTCGATGCGACTCCGCGCTTTGGTGTTCTGCTTTGGCAGCTTTGCCGCTACGCTACAAAGAAGTAGACGAGGAAGGCTAGGGCTGCGATCCACATGAGCGGCTTGATCTTGGAGGCCTCGCCCTTAAAGAGCGCGACGATCACGTAGGCGATAAAGCCCAGACCAATGCCGGCAGAGATGGAGTAGGTAAAGGGCACGCCGGCGACAATCATGAACGCCGGGAAACCCTGCGACACGTCGGACCAGTCGATCTCGGAGGCCTCGCTCATCATGAGGTAGCCGACGTAGACCAGAGCACCGCAGGTGGCGGCGCTGGAAACGATGGTGACGATGGGGGAGAAGAACGCGGCGAGAATGAACAGCACGCCGGTGGTGACGGAGGTGAGGCCCGTGCGGCCACCGTCGGCAGCGCCAGAGGTGGACTCGACGAAGGTGGTGATGGAGGAGACGCCCATGAAACCGCCCACAGCGGCGGCGGCGGAGTCGACGATCAGGATCTCCTTGATATTCTCGACGTTGCCGTCGTCGGTGAGGAACTCGCCCTGCTTGGCCACGGCCATCGCGGTGCCCATGGTGTCGAAGAAGTCACTCATGAGCAGCGAGAACGAGATGACGAGGAGCGTGGGGTCGGTAAGGACCTTGACGATGGCGGGCACGCCGCCGGCGTCGGCGATGGGGCCACCGATGCTCGAGAAGTCGAGCGGGGCGATGATACCGGTCGGAGCCTGGGTCACACCTAGGGGGATACCGGCGATGACGGCGACGACGATGCCGATGAGCAGCGAGCCGGGGACGTTGCGGCAGGCGAGGGCGACTGTCACCAGGATGGAGATGATGCCGACGATGAAGGTGGGGGAGGTGATGTCGCCCAGACCGACGAGTGTACCGGCGCCAGCGGTGATAATGCCGGCATCGCACAGGCCGATCATGGCGATGAACAGGCCCAGACCCACCGAGATGGCGTGACGCAGGACAACCGGGATGGCGTCCATGATGGCCTCGCGCAGGCCACAAAGCACGAGCAGCAAGATGACGACGCCCTCAAGGAAGATGACGCTCATGGCCACGTGCCAGTCACCGCCGCAGACGGTGGTGGCGATTCCAGCGATCATCGCGTTGACGCCTAAGCCCGACGCGCAGGCGAGCGGGCGGTTGGCGAAGATGCCCATGCAGATGGTCATGATGCCGGCGCCCAGGCAGGTGGCGCAGGCGAGCGCTCCCGCATCGATGCCGGCGCCCGAGAGCACCGCGGGGTTGACGGCAATGATGTAGGCCATTGCCAGGAACGTTGTCAGTCCAGCGCGAAGTTCGGTCCCGATTGTGGACTTGCGCTCGCTGACGTGAAATAGTTCGTCCATGCATACCCTTTCCTTGTTCGGCCCCGAGTTTAGGCCGATTGACACGAACTCACTCACTATATCGCCTTTACAACCTTGCTGTTCCTCACATGTTGATGTTCGGCGCTTTGTAGCGGACGGGCGGTATTTTCCGTATGAAAATGTGTGGGTACCGTATACTTAAGCAGTTACAACGACCCCTATGGAGGAACGTATGATTAAAGAGCTCTGCCACGACGAGGCTATTCTGTCCCAGCGTTGCGAGGTCGCGACCGTCGAGGACGAGTCGGTGGCACAGGACCTGATCGATACCATCAAGTCGCTCGACGATGCCGGCTGCCTTGCCGCCAACCAGATTGGCATTACCAAGAAGGTCTGTGTCTACCTGGACGATGCCGGCGAGCCCCACGTGCTCTACAACCCCCGTCTGGTGTTTGGTCTGGGTGCCAGCAAGATGGAGGAGAGCTGCCTGACGCACGAGGAGGTCACCAAGTCCACGCGCTACATCAAGTGCAAGGTTGCCTTTGACCAGATCGTCGACGGCAAGATGCGCGAGCGCAAGCAGGACTTTGTGGGCTTCGAGGCTCAAATGATTCAACACATGATTGATCACTGCTTAGGCAAACTCGTCTAGAGCGGTTCAATTGGGGACCGAATTTGCGGTCTTTGAGCCCGGGTATGACGTTGTTGTCATGTCCGGGCTTTTGTGTTTAGCGCCTTTTTGTTTGGTGACAATAAGCTTAGCAAGAACGTAAGGCTAGGAGGCGCTATGTGCACGAGTATTCGATTTACCGATGATTCCGGCCACATGTATCTGGGACGCAACCTCGACTGGAGCTTTGACTACGGCCAACAGGTTCGCGTGATGCCGCGCGGGTTTCACATTCCGTATTCGTTTATCGACGACGCGACAGCGGCACACGCGGTGATCGGTATGTGCATCGATTACAAGAACTACCCTATGTTCTTCGATTGCGGCAACGATGCGGGCCTCGCCGTGGCGGGACTCAACTTTCCCGGCTATGCCGAGTATGCCGAGGGTCCGGTTGACGGCAAGAACAATATCGCGGCCTATGAGTTTCCCCTGTGGGTGGCAGCGACGTTCTCGACGGTCGATGAGGTCGAGGCCGCGCTGCACGACACGGTGATTGTCGCCAAATCTGCCGGAGAGGGGCTGGGCGTGTCGCTGCTCCATTGGATTATCGGCGACAGCCAGCGTAGCATCGTGGTCGAGATGATGGCTGACGGCCTGCATGTATACGACGATCCGGTCGACACCCTTGCCAACCAGCCGACCTTTCCGTGGCACATGGAAAACCTGCGCACCTATATCACAGCCACAAGCGATTTTCCTCAGACGGCGACATGGCGTGGCGCCGAGCTCAAGCCCTATGGCGCGGGTGCCGGCATGCGCGGCATTCCGGGTGACTGCTATTCGCCGAGCCGTTTTGTAAAGGCGGCATACCTCAATGCCAATTACCCGCAAAAGGAGAGCGAGACCGAAAACGTCGTCCGCATGTTCCGCTCGCTCGAGGGCGTGGTGATGATTGAGGGGGCGTCCAGGATGGGTGATGGCAAGTTCGAGAAGACTATCTATACCGGATGCTTTAGCGCGCGCACGGGCAATTATTACTACGCGATGTATGGGGATCCGTCGATTCGCTACGTGAGCCTGATGGATGCCGAGGGCGCGAGCTCCGATAGACTCGTGGTTCCCGAGCCGCGCCGTTCGTAGCCGATAGCTTTACTGCAATGCAAGGCGGCCCTGCATCTCCCGTGAGGTGCAGGGCCGCTGTCGTTGATGCGCGACGTCGCTAGAAGTTGGCGTCGTTGAGCTGGGTGCTTTCGAGTCCGTCGAGTTGCTGTTGCTCGGGCGTATCGGCGACGCTCTCGAGCAACTCGGTGGGATCGACGTTCATGTCCTTACCGGCTTCGTTGCCGTTGACCAGGTCGTCCGAGAAGATGTCGACTTCCATTTCCTCGGCCTCTTCGATCAGGATCTCGAGCGGCACCTGGGTGCGCACAAGTTTGACGGCCGGACGCATGCGGGCAAAGAGCGGTACGTACTCAATGATGATGGCCGAGTTCTCAAGACCATACCAACGTGCCGGGCTTCCGCAGGCGCGGCGGACGGCGTACTTGATGGCCATGACGCGATGGTCGTTGCGGTTGATGTCCGTTTCGGGGGCAAGCATCTTGCGCAGCATGCAAAAGCGGAAGTCGCCCACGTTGCCGCGGGTCTCGTAGATGGAGTAGGTGTGATGTTGCGGCGGCAGCTCACCCGATGCCATCAGGTCGCCAACGATCTGGCGCAGGTAGGCGTTGATGCGCTGATTGACCTTAAAGCCCAGGTCCAAGCGCACGCGGAACAGGAAGTCTGTGCCAAAGGTCTCAACGGAATACTCGTGCGTATAGGGCTCGTCGGTAACGTGCACGTTGATGAACCAATATGCCTTGGCGCGCTTGGGGTGCTTGTCCAGGATGGAATAGAGCACGTCGCGGTCGAGCGTGAGCGGATCGGGGCTGTTGGTGAGGAACACCAGATTGTCGGCGAGCACGGGGTAGGTCTCGTCATTGCGCAGACGATTGAGCTGGTCGATGTACTTGGAGACGGGCAGCAGGATCGTTTGCGTGCGCTCGATGGCGGTGCCGCGACGCCACACGTACATAAGGCCAAACAGCAGTGCGGCCAGGAAGATCATGACGTAGCCGCCGTCAAAGAACATGGTGAGGCACGAAGCGAAGAAGCACAGCTCAATGGCACCAAAGAGCAGGGCGAAGACGCAGGCACCCAGCTTGTGCTTGAGGATGCCGGCGATGTAGCTCGTCAAAAGCGTCGTGGTCATGAGCATGGTCACGGTAATGGCGAGGCCGTAGGCACTCTCCATGCGCTCGGAGTTTTGGAACAGCAGCACGATGAAGATGCAACCGACCCACATGATGTTGTTGACGAGCGGAATATAGAGTTGGCCCTTGGTGTCGCTGGGGTAGTGGATGCGCAGATGCGGCATAAGGTTGAGACGCGTGGCCTCGGATACCAGCGAGAACGAGCCGGTGATGAGCGCCTGCGAGGCGATGATGGCCGCCACGGCTGAAAGCACGATGGCAAAGGGGCGCAGGGGCTCGGGGAGCATCATATAGAACGGGTTGACGATATCCATTGCGAGCATCTGGGGGTTGGAGTTATTGGCGAGCAGCCAAGCTCCCTGACCCAGATAGTTGAGGATAAGGGCCGCCTTAACAAACGGCCAGGATGCATAGATGTTGGCCTTGCCAACGTGGCCCATGTCCGAGTAGAGGGCCTCGGCGCCGGTCGTCGACAGGAAGACAAAGCCGAGCACCATGATGCCCGAGTGGTTGATGGGCGAGAACAGGAACATGATGCCGCGGATGGGGTTGAGCGCGCGCAGGATGGACAGGTTGCCGAGCATGTTGAACAGGCCGGCGCCTGCCAGGAACAGGAACCACAGCGTCATGAGCGGGCCGAACAGCTTGCCGATCGACGAGGTACCGGCGCGCTGCATGGCAAATAGGCCGCAGATAATGATGATGGTGATGATGATGACGTTGGTCTGGCCGTCACCCAAAAGCGCATGGCCCCACTCGATGGTACGCAGGCCCTCGATGGCTGTGGTGACCGTGACCGCGGGGGTGAGGATGCCGTCGGCGAGCAGCGCCGCGCCGCCGATCATGGCAGGTAGGATCAGCCATGGTGCCACTTTTCGCACCAGGCTAAACAGGGCGAAGATGCCGCCTTCGTTGTGGTTGTCGGCCTTCATGGCGATTACCACGTACTTGACCGTGGTCACGAGCGTCATGGTCCAGATGACGAGCGAAAGCGCGCCCAGGATCATGTCCTCGCTGACGGTACCGATGCCGCCGTTGTTGGCGACGATTGATTTCATGGTGTACATGGGGCTCGTGCCGATGTCGCCATAGACGACGCCGAGCGTTACGAGCAGCATGCCAGCGGAGAGGGGGATGGCGCCATGTCCGCCCTGACTACGCTGGTCTTGGAGGCTTGCCTCCAGCTTGTTATGTGCCACGTGGACTCCCTTGGACATCTGGCCCCTGCAAAGGGCAGCAGACCTTTATGCCATCTTTATACATATAAGAGCAGTTTGGCACATCGGGGTGTTTTAGACAATAATCCCCATCTGGGGATTATTCATGTACGCAGGTGGCATTTCAAAGGAGGGGCTGTTAGGCGCGTGCTGGCTGGGCGATATCGGCGTTGGCGTTTGCGCGTTTACCGGCGAGTTCACAATAGATCGCGCCGCCGATGATAAGCGCGGCGCCCATCAGACGGACCGGTGTTATGGCTTCGCCTAAAAGGACGGCGGAGAACACGACGGCCGAAAGCGGCTCGAGGTAGCCGACGACGGCGACGGTCTGCACGGGCAGCTTGGCGACGGCGCTAAAGTAGAGCAGGCAACCGATACCGGTGTTAACGACGCCGAGCATAGCGACGGCGCGCCAATCAATACTGGCGGCGATACCGGCGGACAGGAATGAGGGAGCGCCCTGCGTGATGAGCGTGAGGACCAGTGCGGTCACAAAGGCGGCGCTCACCTGGAGCGCGGAGTTCTCGAGGCCCTCGATGTGCGGCGCACCCTTGCTGGCGATGACCATCAATGCATAGCAGAAGGCCGAGGCGATTCCACAGACGATGCCCGCAATGGGCATATTGCCGCCTAGACCTTGCGCTGCAATGAGAAAAGCACCGCAGGCGACGGCGACAAAGCCGGCGATTTTGCCGCCGGTCAGCTTTTCGCCAAAGATGAGCGGGGAGAGTGCCATGACAATGATGGGGCCGCAGTAGTACAGCAGCGAGGATACGCCGACGCCGATCGTCTGGTAGGCGCGGAACAGAAAAATCCAGCTGGCGCCCAGCGCAGCTCCCGAGAGAAGGAGGGCCGCGGCTTCGCGGGGACGAGATAGCGCCTGCAACTTATGGTGTTGGGTGATGGCGAGGATAGTGACAAGCGAGAGGGCGCCCAAAAACGTGCGTAGCAGCACGATATCGGAGCTCGGCAGCGCGATAGCAGCGGCGATGATGCCGTTGGAGCCAAACAATAGCAATGCTGCTAAGTACGTAAACAGTCCGTTGTTCATGCGCTGACATCCCCTCTATATCCGAGCATGTTCACTATGGGTGAACTGGCTTTAGAAGAAAAGCGAATATAATGCATGGCAAACATGATAAAAACTCATGCAAGGGTGGGGACGCGCCGTGGAGACCAATATCCAAAAGATGCAAGTGCTGCTCGAGACGGTGCGTGCCGGCAGCTTTACGCGTGCTGCAGAGCGGCTGAACTATTCGCAGTCGGGCGTGAGCCGCATGGTGGGCGACCTTGAGGTCGACTGGGGCTTTAAAGTGCTCGATAGAAGCCGCGAGGGCGTGGTGCTTTCTGCCGACGGGCGGCAGGTCATGCCGGCAGTCGAGGCGCTCTGCGAGGAATTCACTCGCTTACAGCGACGGGTGGATGAGATGCGTGGGCTCATGCGTGGCAAAATCTGCATCGGTACGTTTTCGAGCGTGGCGACCCACGTGCTGCCGCCGGTGATTGCGCGCTTTCGCGCCGATCATCCGGATGTCGATTACGAGCTGTTGATGGGTGATTACTCCGAGATTGAGCAATGGGTTGCGGAAGGCCGCTGCGACCTGGGCTTTATTCCGCGCGAGCCACGCGGCGCCGGCATGGCGTCGCGGCCGTTGGTGCAAGACGAGCTGATGGCCGTGGTGCCAGCGGACTCCTCGCTTGCCATCGCGGAGGTCGTTTCCCTTGCCGATTTGGCCAACGAGCAGTTTATTCTGCTGGAACGGGGTAGCGACGACGAGATTACGCCGCTGTTTCGCCGCGCGGGGCTGGCGGTGCGTTCTAAGCTGTCGACCTGGGATGACTATGCGATTATGGCCATGGTCGAGGATGGCCTGGGCGTGAGCATTCTTCCGGCGCTCATCTTGCGCCGCTGCCAGTTCGATGTTGCCGTGCGCCCGCTCGAGGGACGTCCTCATCGGCAGATCAACGCCATATACCGCACCGCTGACGTTTCGCTTGCGGCGGCTCGCTTCCTTGAATATCTCTAAACGTGTACACGTCATTGTTCGCTTTGGGCAAATCTCGGAGTCTGGTACATTTTCTTATGAAATTGAACTTTCGAATGAGGCACGGCGCTATACTGCTTGCTAAATTGAACTTTGGTTCAATTCGTGTTCTATAAATTGAACTTTGCTAGCAAGGAGGTTCTAGTGGCCCAAGAGACGTTTAGCGATCGCCTGCGACAGACTATGTCCGATCGCGACGTTCGCCAGTCGGACGTAATCCGCGCATCGGAGATGCTCGGCAAAAAACTCGGCAAGAGTCAGATGAGCCAATATGTGAGCGGCAAGACGATCCCGCGGCGCGATGTGGCAGAGCTGCTCGCCCGCATTTTGGAGGTCGATGTTACCTGGCTGCTCGCCGGTGACGCCGACCAAGGTGAGACCCCTCCGTCCCATAACGTTGCCAAATCCGAACCTAGTCCCACGGCTCAAATTCCAAGGAGCACCACCATGCGTACTTTTTCTAAATCCACCAAGCTCGATAACGTCCTGTATGACGTGCGCGGTCCCGTCGTCGACGAGGCTGCCCGTATGGAGGACGAGGGCGAGCGCATCCTCAAGCTCAATATCGGCAATCCGGCGCCCTTCGGTTTCCGCACGCCCGACGAGGTCATCAAGGACATGCGCCAGCAGCTGCCCGACTGCGAAGGCTATTCCAACTCGCGCGGCCTGTTCTCTGCGCGCAAGGCGATTATGCAGTACTCGCAGATCAAGGGCCTGCCCAACGTTCAGATGGAGCACATCTACACGGGCAACGGCGTGTCCGAACTCATTCAGCTTTCGATGAACGCGCTGCTCGACAATGGCGACGAGATTCTGATCCCCAGCCCCGACTATCCTCTCTGGACGGCGTGCGCAACCCTTGCCGGCGGTCATCCCGTGCACTATCTGTGCGATGAACAGGCGGATTGGTATCCCGACTTGGAGGATATGGAGTCCAAGATCACGAGTGCGACCAAGGCCCTCGTCATCATCAACCCCAACAACCCCACGGGCTCGGTCTACCCGCGCGAGGTGCTCGAGGGCATCGTTGAGGTTGCGCGCAGGCACCAGCTGATGATCTTTGCCGACGAGATCTACGACCGTCTGTGCATGGACGGCTACGAGCACGTCTCGATTGCCTCGCTCGCCCCCGATCTGCCCTGCGTCACCTTTAGCGGTCTTTCCAAGTCGCACATGATCGCGGGCTATCGTATTGGCTGGATGGTGCTTTCGGGCAACCAGCGCTGCATGAGCGACTTCATCATGGGCATCAACATGCTCTCCAACATGCGCTTGTGCTCCAACGTGCCGGCTCAATCGATCGTCCAGACGGCGCTCGGCGGCCATCAGTCGGTTAACGACTACATCCGTCCCGGCGGTCGTGTCTACGAGCAGCGCAACTTTGTGTATGAGGCGCTCAACAAGATTGACGGCATCTCGGTGGTTAAGCCGCGTGCGGCGTTCTACATCTTCCCCAAGATGGATGTTAAAAAGTTCAACATCACCGATGACGAGCAGTTTGCCCTCGACCTGCTGCACGAGAAGAAGATCCTGATCACGCGCGGCGGCGGCTTCAACTGGGCCGAGCCCGACCACTTCCGCATCGTGTACCTGCCGCGCATGGAAGTGCTCAAAGAGTCCCTCGAAGACCTCGCCGACTTCTTCGATCATTACCGCCAGAGCTAGTGGGATAGAAGCTCCGCACTATGAAAAGCTCCCTGCAGTTGTTTTGCTGCAGGGAGCTTTCTTGAATCGGCGGAGCTATATAACAATCCCGTTGCAGTGATCGATTTCGTGTTGGATGATTTCGGCGGTGTAGCCCGAGAAGTTTTTGATGCGGTGGACGAAGTTTTCGTCCAAATACTCAACCTTAATGCGGCGATAGCGGGTACAGGGACGCTCGCCGGCCAACGAGAGGCACCCTTCGCTCGTCTGGTAGGCGTTGACCTGCTCAAGAATTTGCGGGTTGTACATGAGCAGCGATTTGCTGCCGTCCTTTACGCAGATGATGCGCTTGCGCACGCCGATCATGTTGGCGGCGAGGCCCACGCACTCGTGCTCATGCTCGTGGAGCGTATCCAGGAGGTCTTGCCCGATCACGGCGTCGTCGGGCCCTGCGTCTTCGGAAGGCAGGCGTAAAAAGAACTCGGATTTCATGATGGGCTTAATCATGGCGGGCTCCTTAAGGTGGACACGATTGGTTCAGGCCATGATACCGCGACATGTCGCATTAATGTGTGCACATAGATTCTGCAGCTAGATTGGATGGCGACACCATAAACTAATGGACGTTTTGCCGAGAGGCATGAATGTTTAAAGCGCAAAGAGTGCGCGACGGGCCCCGCGAATGGGGCGATGATGCCCGAGAGGGCCAAGAAGGAGTCTCATGTCCGAGAACGAAGAGATCATGAACGAGACCGAGAACGAGACCATGGCTGCCGAGGTTGAGGCAGTCGAGACCGTGGAGACCGAAGCTGCCGAGGTTGAGGCTGCTGACGAGGTTTCCGCCGAGGAGGAGGCCGAGGTTGTCGAGGCCGCCGTTGATTACGATGACGAAGAGCTGATGGACAAGATGCAGAAGGCCGCCCGCCTGCTGCGTAGCCGTCGCTTTGCTATTTCCAAGGAGGAGGAGGCCAAGGCCGAGCGCATGGCGAACATCGGGCGCGCCATCAAGCTTCTTGACCTCAAGCCTAAGATGGAGCAGAAGGAAATGTCCGACCTGCTGGGCATGCGCCTTCGTGAGCTCGATGGCCTGATGGCCGAGGCCGAGGCTGCCGATCTGGTCGGCCGCATCGACGACGCCGAGGGCGATATGCGCAAGATCGTCGTCTTCGCTGCCGAGGATGCCGCTGAGGGCCTGGTCGAGCTTGCCAACAAGAAGGAGAAGCTCCTGCCCGAGCTTTCTTACGAGGAGGCCATCGAGCTGATGGCCGCTCTCGATAAGGTTATCGCTCCGCTCGTCGCCATGGGCCTGGACGAGGACCGCGGTCCTCGCGGCGGCCGTGACGACCGTGGTGGCCGTGGCGGCGACCGTGGCGGTCGCGGCGGCTTTGGCGACCGCGGTGGCCGTGGCGGCGATCGTGGCGGCCGCGGTGGCGATCGTGGCGGCCGTGGCGGCTTTGGTGACCGTGGCGGCGACCGTGGCGGTCGCGGCGGCTTTGGCGGCAACCGTGGTGGCTATGGCGACCGCGGCGGCAACCGTGGCGGCTTTGGCGGCAACCGCGGTAACGACCGTGGCGGTCGCGGTGGCGATCGTGGCGGCCGCAACGGTGGCGGCTTCCGCGGCAACCGCTTCTAGGGGTTACGCGGTTCTACGAACCGCGTAACTAGTTGACGCTGCGCGCCCACCAGAGCGACAACTTGTCATTCAAAGAGGACGGCATGACCAGAAGGTCTATGCCGTCCTCTTTTCATGCCAATTTGTTCGCTCTCGTGGGCGCTCGCTGTCGGTGTCAAAACATCGGCGTCGCCTTGATTCAAACTTGCCAAAAGGTAGTCATTGGGGACGTTCTTAAATGACTAGTCGTTGGGGACGTTCTTGTTTGACTAGTCGTTTAAGAACGTCCCCAACGACTACATAGCATGAGAGTGGATAATCTTCCGGTTTGAGCTTGCGTTCAAGCTCAAAGTGGAAAATTATCCACTCTCGTTTCGTTTGTTGATTTCGATGCCTACATTTGTAGGAACAGTTCGTGGAGGCGGGTGTCTTCATCGAGTTCGGGGTGGAAGGTTACGCCGAGCTGGTTGCCCTGGCGCGCGGCGACGATACGGCCGTCGACTTTCGCTAAGGCCTTTGCGTCGCCGTGGACCTCGACGATGCGGGGCGCGCGGATAAACGTTAGCGGCACTTCACCGTCGATGCCGGCTACCTGTCCCTTGGTTCGAAAACTGCCGAGCTGCCTGCCGTAGGCATTGCGCTCGACAAGTACATCCATGGTTGCCAAACGCGGCGTGCCCTTATCGTCATGGGCGGCAAGGTCGTGAGCCAGCAGAATCAGGCCGGCGCAGGTGCCCAGGACGGGCATGCCTTCAGAGATACGGGCACGAAGCTCCTCGAGCATGCCCAACTCATCAAGCAGCTTCCCTTGAACGGTAGTCTCGCCGCCGGGAAGTACCAGACGGTCAAAGTCCTGCTTTAAATCAGCCGCCTGCCTCAGCTCAATACAACGTGCGCCCAGCTCGGATAGCCTCGCCTCGTGCTCGGCAAAAGCACCTTGGATCGCCAACACGGCGACCGTTTGGTCTGCATAATCGCTCATGTGCGATCCTTTCTGCTGGACTAGCGCCCGCGCTCCTCCATGATGATCTCGATCTCGTCGGCGTTGATGCCCACCATGGCCTCGCCCAGGTCCTCCGAAAGCTCGGCGATGAGCTTGGCATCGGTGAAGTTTGCCACGGCCTTGACGATGGCGGCGGCGCGCTTGGCAGGGTCGCCGCTCTTAAAGATGCCCGAGCCCACAAAGACGCCCTCGGCGCCCAGCTGCATCATCAGCGCGGCGTCGGCGGGGGTTGCTACGCCGCCGGCGGCAAAGTTCACGACGGGAAGCTTGCCCGTGGCGTGGACATCGCGCACCAGCTCGACCGGAACCTGCAGCTGCTTGGCAGCCTCAAAGAGCTCGTCGTCACGCAGGGCAACAACGTCGCGGATCTGCTTTTGGATCTTGCGCATGTGGCGCACAGCCTGGACGACGTCGCCCGTGCCCGGCTCGCCCTTGGTACGAATCATCGTGGCGCCCTCGGCAACACGGCGCAGCGCCTCGCCCAGGTCGCGGGCACCGCAGACAAACGGGACGTCAAACTGGGTTTTGTCGATGTGGTAGACATCGTCGGCGGGGGAGAGAACCTCGGACTCATCGATGTAGTCGATATCGATGGCCTGAAGGACCTGCGCCTCGACGATGTGACCGATGCGGCACTTGGCCATGACGGGGATGGAGACGGCCTCTTGGATGCCCTTGATCATCTTGGGGTCGCTCATGCGCGAGACGCCGCCTGCGGCACGGATGTCGGCCGGGATGCGCTCGAGTGCCATGACGGCGCAGGCGCCCGCCTCCTCGGCGATGCGTGCCTGCTCGGGCGTGGTGACGTCCATGATGACGCCGCCCTTGAGCATCTGTGCGAGCTCGCGGTTGAGTTTGACGCGATCGGCCTTGCTGGTCTGTTCTGCCATGGTTGCTCCCTTGGTTGGCATGTGCTTTGCTTGACGGAACATCCTATCTGGGAGCTGGGTATGGCGAAATACTCAGTTTTCGAGATAATGACAAGGTCAGACTAATACCAGATTGAATGACTTAATAAGGTCAGGTGATAGGCTCATGCTTGACTACAATTTGGAAAAACGCGGCGAAGCATCGCTCTACGAGTATGTTTACCAGCAAATTCGAGATGATATCGTAGCTGGACGCATTGCGGCGGGGGAGCATTTGCCGTCTAAGCGCGCCTTTGCCAGTCATCTGGGAATCAGTGTCATTACCATCGAGAATGCATATAGCCAGTTACTTGCCGAGGGCTATATTTGCTCAAAGCCGCGTCGTGGCTACTACGCTTGTGAGCTTCCGGATGCACCGGTTTTGCCTTTGGCTGAGACAGAGCTTGATCGAGATTCCGCTCCTGCGGGTCTTAACGCACATGATGTTGATGGACAGGTCGAGCGATTCGACGCACTTTCTCCTTCCACTTTGGAGGCGGCGCGGCTTTGGCAAAGCGCACTGCGGGCGACGCTGGCATCCGAAGACGAGCGCGAGATCTTCTCACCCGCACCGGCACAAGGCACCGCTCGGCTACGACGCGCAATCGCTCATCATCTGCGCGGGACGAGGGGCATGAATGTCGATTCCAACAACATTGTTATCGGCGCGGGCGCCCAGCTGCTCGATACCATGTTGGTTCAGCTGCTTGGAGCCGACAAGGTGTATGCCGTTGAGGACCCGGGCTATTTGCGCCTGACGCGCATCTATCAGGCTATGGGCTGCAAAGTTCGACATATCCCGTTGGATGATGAGGGCGTGGACTTGAGCACTCTGCAGAAAAGCGGGACCGATGTCCTTCACCTGATGCCGTCTCATCAGTATCCGACCGGCCTTGTGACGAGCATTGCGCGTCGCTACGCGCTGCTCAGCTGGGCAGCCGAGCAGCCGGGCCGGTATCTCATCGAAGACGACTTCGATTGTGAGTTTCGCCTTGCCGGCAAGCCGATTCCCGCGCTCGCGTCAATCGACGCCGCCCAGTCGGTTATCTATACCAACACGTTTTCGAAGAGCCTTTCATCGGCGTTGCGTCTAGCGTACATGGTGTTGCCCGATGAGCTGATGGAGCGGTTTAGGCACAACCTTGGTTTTTACGCCTCATCGGTGAGCTCTGTTGACCAGGTCGCTTTGGCTCGTTTGCTGGAATCGGGTGATTACGAGCGACATGTGAACCGCGTGCGCGTGCGCGCTCGCGAGGCGCGCGATGGCCTGGCGGCGCTTGTACGGAAAGCGTTCCCGGCAGGGGAGGTCTCGATTGAGCATGCAGACGCGGGCCTTTACTGCACCGTGGCTGCAGAGCGCGGAGCGGGTGGAAGCTCTTTTGTGCGGGCCCTCACGCGCTCGGGTATCCCTTTTGTCGACATCAGTGACTGTTATTGGTGTGCCGATGGCGCATCTGTCCCTGAAAACTCAAGTCAAATTCTTGTTGAGTATGACGATTTGAGTCCAAAAGTGCTTAATACCTTGGAATTGCAGCTCATGGGGGGCGCTCTGCAATCTAAGTGAGTAGACTTTTGACACTTTGGCGACCAGGCCGTTTTGCCACAAGCTATCTACCTGCGGTTTAGTAAAGCAATATGACCGGTCTGCTCGGGATGTTCAAAAAAGTCTACTCACTTGCCGCGCAAAGCTTCTGCATGCGAAAAAATGGGGTTTTCAACAGGGCTTCGTCCAGCTTTTGGCAAGCTTTTGGCCAGTTGGGGAGGGCTGTTGAAAACTTAACAGTCCGTTCGGTGCCATTTTTGGTGCGTTCGCCCCAATGCGAGACAGACTGGGTTGAAATTCGTGTTTTCCTGTGCCTATGAAAGACCTACTTTGTGACATATCGGCTTTTAGGTACTGGCGTTTGCCTCCTCAAGTCCGCGCTTTGTGTCCGCCGCTTCCACGACCGGAAGAGGACCGGCAGCGATATGATCTCGCTCGCAACCCGACGGCTGCGGTCGCGCTCGGTTTTCCGTTATATACATTGGTTCGGACGAGAAACAAACGGACTTGTCCTGCCAGCATTAGACAGCGGCTGTTTCTTGGTGAGCTCCCCAGGGAATCTGTGCTGGAAACGGAGCATGGATTTTTGATTACGTCTCCTCTACTGACGGCATTCATCATGTCGCGGCATCTGACGGATCTTCAGCTTCTTTTGGTATTGGCGGAGATGTGTGGCTTGTTTGCGGTGTGCGCTCTGCCGGTGGCACTTGAGGCGGAGCTTACGCGTGCAATTGATTCGGGCGCGATTTCGACAGCGTTCGGTTGGGTGCGCTGCCCGTCCGAGGACGGCGCCACTTCAAATTTATGGCGTCGAGACGCTTTGGTTTTGGGCAGAGACCTTGACCGTTTTTGTTCAGATGTTTGCGGGATGCGTTACGGCAATAGATTTATGGCGGTATCGCAACTCGTCCCATTGGGCGCCGCGTCGCCTTTTGAGGTCGAGGCGTATTTGTTGCTTGGACTGCCGCGAGTCCTGGGAGGCGAAGGGTTTTGCGGCATAGAGCTCAATGTCGAAGTGACGCTAAGCACAAGTGCTCGAGCGATTGTGGGAAAGTCCCGTGTATATATCGACCTACTACTTTCTACGCCGGACGGCAGGCGACAGGTGGCCATTGAATGTCAGGGAAAGGCCTCGCACGGACGCGCAGGGGATGGCTTGCGTGACGCCGATCGCATGACGGCCCTTCAGGCCATGGGCTACGATGTGCTTCTCCTGACACACAGACAGATATCCGATGAGGATAGATTCCGCGCGATCGTTAAGGCCGTATGCAGGATGCTCGATGCTGAATATCGTGATAAAAGCCCGGATGAGCAAAGGGCTGAGGCATTACTCCGGTCTGAACTATTCGTTGACTGGACAAAATTGGGGGTAATCGACGGAAAGATGCCCGTTAGACGCAAAACAGCTCGATCGTGGACGGCTGCGGTTCTAAGTGAGTAGACTTTTGGCACTTTGGCGACCAGGCTGTTTTGCAACAAGTCATTTACCTGCGGCTTTATAAAGCAATATGGATGGTCTGCTCGATAAGTTCCAAAAAGCCTACTCACTTAGTTTTTGACGAGCAACCGATGCCGAAGGCGGTCCTATTTCAGGGCGTTAACGAGTCCTCGAGACACAAAAAGGCCCGAACCGTGCGGTCCGGGCCTTATCGAGCTAGAGATTGTCTCTCAGGCGGCTGGCTTAGCCAAAGTAGCGCTTGAGCAGGCCGGCGAAAGCCTTGCCGTGGCGAGCCTCGTCGCGAGCCATCTCGTGCACGGTATCGTGGATGGCATCGAGGCCAGCGGCCTTGGCGCGCTTGGCAAGATCGGTCTTGCCGGCGGTGGCGCCGTTCTCGGCCTCAACGCGCATCTCGAGGTTCTTCTTGGTGGAGTCGGTCACGACCTCGCCCAGGAGCTCAGCGAACTTGGCGGCGTGCTCGGCCTCCTCGTGGGCAGCCTTCTCCCAGTACAGGCCAATCTCGGGGTAGCCCTCGCGATGAGCGACGCGAGCCATGGCCAGGTACATACCGACCTCGGAGCACTCGCCCTCAAAGTTGGCGCGAAGGTCGGCAACGATGTCCTCGGAGACGCCTTCCATCTTGGCGACGCCCACGACGTGCTCGGCGGCCCACTCGAGCTGGCCCTCCTCCTGCTTCAGGAAACGAGAACCGGGAACGCCGCACTGGGGGCACTTAAAATCCTCGGGCAGCTGGTCGCCGTCGAACTCTTCCACATAACCGCAAACGGGGCAAACAAACTTCATGATTCGATCCTTTCGATCGATGGCGATTGTGCGCTCGTCCGGTCCCGTAAGGGCCCTCTCCGGACGTGCGTCTTGACGAGTTCTATTATCCATAAATGCAACCAAATGTGAAGCCTATTAGGAATGATTTTTAATAAAACAATTTTGAGATATGAAGATGTTGATTGATTAACGATTGGCAGGCCGTCTTTGACCGCCGCTGAGTACAATCGGTCGAGCAAATGTTGACCCATCAACAAATAAAGGAGTTTCCTTTATGCATCTAGCCCGGCGTGCCTGGTGCCGAACATATCAGACGGTTTTTCGCATTGCATTGCCGATCCTGCCCTATACCGAGCCGCGCATTTTGGAGCATGCCGAGGATGTGCCCGCGGTACTTCAAAAGCGCTCGATCCAGAAGGTCCTTATCGTGACAGACCCTGGTATTGCACGTTTGGGGCTCACGGCACCACTCGAGCGTGCGCTTACGGCTCAGGGGATTGGCGTTACGGTCTATGCCGAAACGCGTGCGAACCCCACGGTCTCGAATGTGGAGGAAGCGGCGGCGCTGTATCGCGAGAACGACTGCCGGGCCATTGTCGGCTTTGGTGGCGGTTCGGCCATGGATTGCGCCAAGGGCGTGGGGGCGCGCATTGCGCAGCCAAACAAGCCCATCAACAAGATGCGTGGCCTGTTGCGTGTCCACCGTCTCCTGCCGCTGCTTATTGCGGTTCCCACTACCGCCGGTACGGGAAGCGAAGTCACGCTCGCGGCGGTTATCACCGATGATGAGACGCACTATAAATACCCCATTAACGACTTTGTGCTCATCCCGCGTTTTGCGGTCCACGACCCCGAGTTTACGCGCGGGTTGCCGGCGTCCATCACGGGGCAGACGGGTATGGATGCCCTGACGCATGCTGTCGAGGCCTTTATCGGCCGTAGCACCACGCCCTACACGCGCAAGATGGCGCGTCAGGCGGTCCAGCTCATTCGCGACAATTTGCTCGAGGCCTATGAGCATGGCGACGACATGCGTGCGCGCCGCAATATGCTTTCGGCGGCGTATAAGGCGGGCGTTGCGTTTACCCGCTCCTATGTCGGATATGTGCATGCCATCGCGCACAGTCTGGGCGGCCGATACGGAATTCCGCACGGTTTAGCCAACGCGATCATCCTGCCGCACATGCTTCGCGCTTATGGTGACGCCGCCGCCCCCAAGCTTGCCGATCTTGCTCGCATGGCGGGCATTGCGCCGGCTACCGCGCAGGACAGTCTTGCGGCCGAGGCCTTTATCGATTGGGTCGACCGCATGAACGAGGCCCTGGGAATCCCCAAATATGTCCTGGGCATTCGCCGCTCCGACATTCCCGAGATGGCGGCGCATGCCGATGCCGAGGCCAATCCCCTGTACCCCGTTCCACTTTTGATGGACCGCCTGGAGCTCGAGCATATGTACGAAGTTGTTGCAGGTGGTATGTTTGAGGACGAGAACTAGGAGGTTGCCATGAACACCGAAGAAATTGCGCGCATCGTCGGCGATCAGCGCACCTACTTTAAGACGCACGCTACGTTTGATGTCGATGCTCGACGTCGCGCGCTCGTGAGTTTACGCGATACGGTACGGGCGCACGAGGCCGATATTGCCCATGCGCTCAAGACCGATTTGGGTAAGTCGCATGACGAGGCATATATGTGCGAGATCGGCACCTCGCTTTCCGAGATTCGTCATCAGATCGCTCATGTGGCTCGATGGAGTCGTCCGCGCCTGCGTCCGTGTGACCTCGCTAACGCCGTGAGCGTGTGCAAAACGCAAGCTGTGCCCTATGGCGTCACGCTCATCATGGCGCCCTGGAACTATCCGTTTTTGCTGACGCTCGAGCCGCTCGCCGGCGCGCTCGCTGCAGGTAACACCGTGGTCATCAAGCCGAGCGCCTATGCGCCGGCTTCGAGCGCGATGCTCAGGCAGATTTGCGAGGAAGCATTTGATCCGCGCCTGGTGACGGTCGTCGAAGGCGGGCGTGCCGAGAATGAGGCGCTGCTCGACGAGTGCTGGGACAAGATCTTCTTTACCGGTAGCGTTCCGGTCGGCAAGCTCGTCATGGAGCGCGCAAGTGAAAACCTTACGCCCGTGACGCTTGAGCTGGGCGGAAAGAGTCCCTGCATCGTGGATGCGACGGCAAACTTGAAGGTCGCGGCACGCCGCATCGCCTTTGGTAAATGGCTCAACGTGGGCCAGACCTGTGTAGCGCCCGACTATCTGCTGGTCGATACGCGCGTACATGATGAGCTGTTGGGCCTCATCAAGGAGGAGGTCCGTCGCATGTTTGGCGAGCACCCGCTCGATAACGAGGATTACGGGCATATCGTCAACGCCAAGCATTTCGCGCGCGTA
Organism: uncultured Collinsella sp.; assembly: GCA_902465265.1. Classification (GTDB taxonomy): domain Bacteria; phylum Actinomycetota; class Coriobacteriia; order Coriobacteriales; family Coriobacteriaceae; genus Collinsella. The sequence continues at coordinate 36,726 of CABQMF010000004.1, forward strand.
CGCGGGCTGATCGACCCCGACAAGGTTGTGCTGGGAGGCACGGCGCGCGAGTCGTCGCTCAAGATTGAGCCGACGATTCTAGACGGTGTGTCCCCCGATGACGCCGTGATGCAGGAGGAGATTTTCGGTCCCATCTTACCGGTGCTAACGTTTGAGAGCTTAGACGAGGCCGAGACGTTTATTACGGATCGTCCGACGCCGCTGGCCCTGTATATCTTTAGCCAGGATCGCGCGGTTCAGCAGCGCTTTGTGCGTTACGTGCCCTTTGGCGGCGGCTGCGTTAACGACACCATCATGCATCTGGCTACGAGCCATATGGGCTTTGGCGGCATGGGTGCAAGCGGTATGGGGCAGTACCATGGCCGCGAGAGCTTCGATGCGTTTAGCCACAAGAAGAGCATCGTGAACAAGGCAACGTGGCTGGACGTGCCGTTTCGGTATGCGCCCTACGCAAGCTGGAAGCACAAATTCGTGCGCATGTTTGTGCATTAGAATCAGATGGCGTAGCGACAAACGGTCGAAAAGACACGAGGTGGGGCGAATTTGTGTCCGCACGAGTTCGTAGACTTCTCAATAAGGTTAAGCGCCGGTTTATCCGGCCGTTAGAGGAGTTGCCATGTACGAGCCTTCACGTGTTCTTCTGTCATTTCATATCGCAGGATTTCAATATGCCGACGGCGCTTTGGTCCTAGGCGATCTTAAAGTGGGCGATAAGCTGACGCTGCGTGCCGAGCGCGATAATCCCCATGATTCCGAGGCGGTTGCAATCTACTACGGCAACACCAAGCTTGGCTATGTTCCGGGAAACGAGGTCGGCCCGCTGTCCTTGATGATGTATTACGGCCATGAGGACGTATTTGAGGCCCGCGTGCAACAGGTTGCTCCCGAGTGCAGCCCGTGGCATCAGGTGCGTGTTGGGCTCTATGTGGTGGATGCTCGCTAATCGGTAAGGGAGACTGCCATGTTTGATGACGACGACCAGTTCGATCTGACAGACGATCCGTTTGAGTGGGATATGCTACTCGATGACGATGAGTTGGAGCGGGATCGTAAGAAGCGGCAGGATAAGAATACCCAGGGTGACGCTTCGAAAAAGCAAGACAAGCGTCGCCGCGGACTGTTCGGCGGGTTCTTTGGATAACCGCCGCATCGCTGCGTCTGTATACTTAGCACGAGTTGAACACGTTGCGAAATGAGGACAGAGACGATGATGTGGTTTACCGCCGATCTGCACCTGGGCGATACGAATATCTTGCACGACATGGACCGGCCGTTTGGCTCGGTCGAGGAGATGAATCGCAAGGTCATCGATGCCATCAATGAGTGCGTGGCTGTGGATGACCGTCTCTACATTCTGGGTGACTTTACCTATCGTTTGCCCCTGGCGGAGGCGGTGCGCCTGCGCGAGCGTATTGCCTGCCAAAACGTGACGCTCATCCGTGGTAACCATGACGGCGATTGGGAAGATCCCGACGTGCCGCAAATTTGGGAAGACGTGCGTGATTATCTGGAGATTGCCCCCGGCTATGCCAAGGGGCATCGTCTGGTTATGAGCCACTACCCCATGCTTAGCTGGAATGGCAAGGCGCGTGGTGCCATCATGCTGCACGGACATATCCACAGCAGGGGAGACCGCACCAACGCACGCAACCGCGATCGCGAGCGCCCTATCTTTCGCTACGATGTCGGTCTCGATGCCAACGAGTACAAGCCCGTAAGCCGGGATCAAATCCTGGGCTTCTTTGGACTGTAATGCTCGAACCACCACAAAGGGGACAGGCACCTTTGTGGTGGTTCTGGTGCCGTTGCCATTATGGCGGCGGCGCCTTTTTTGTCCGCGTGGCGCGGTAGAGTGTAGGCGGTTGAAATTTGCGTCCATCGAGGAGCTGCTATGAACGAGATCAAGTGCCCGCATTGCGGCGAAGTCTTTAAGGTCGATGCGTCCGGCTATGCGGATATCGTCAAGCAAGTACGCGATGCCGAGTTTTCGCGCGACCTGGATGAGCGTGTGAAGGCAGTCCAGCGCGAGGGCGAGCAGGCGCTGGAGCTTGAGCGCTCGCGTTCGTCGGCTGCCTTGCAAGAGGCAGAGTCTCAGCGCAACGCTCAGCTTGTCGAGCAGAAGAACGCTGCAGCTCAGCAGCTGGCGCAAGAAGTCGCCAAGCGCGATGCCGAGCTTGCCGAGCTGCGCGCCAAGCTTGAGGGCGCTGCCGCAGAGCGTGAGAGCGCAAGCCAGCGCGCGGCGGTTGAGGCCCGTGCCGACGCTCAAAAGGAGAATGCCGAGCTTCAGCGCGAGATCGACAACCTGCGTGCGCAGCTGGGACGCAAGGATGACGAAGCCAAGCTTGCCGAGGCTTCGGCGCGCAATGCTGCTCAAAACAATTTAGCTGCACGTGATGCCCAGATTGCCGAGCTGCAGGCCAGGCTTGCCGCGGCGGACAAGGCCCAGGAGATGGCGCTTGCCGCTGCTGCGGCCGAGTCACAGCGTGAGCTTGATGCCGCTCGCGGCGAGGCCGAGCGCGCGCTTGCTGACTACCGCGCGAAGGTACAAGAGAAGTTTTCCGCCGCAAGGGCTCAGTCCGAGCAAGAGGCCGAGGGCCTGCGCGCGCAGCTGCGCGAACAGGAGCTGACGGCCAAAATGAACCTATCGGAGGCGGTCGCTGCGGCGGAACGAGAGCGCGATGAGGCACGTGCCAAGCTCGCGAGCGAGCTGGCGGTGCGCGATTCTCGCGAGGAACAGGCAAAGGCGGCGCATGAGCTCGAGCTTGCGCAGGCCAAACGCGTGAGCGACGAGTTGATTCGCTATAAGGATGAAGAGATTGAGCGCCTTAAGGACATGAAGGTCCGCCTGTCCACCAAGATGGTGGGCGAGTCGCTCGAGCAGCACTGCGAGACCGAGTTTAACCGCCTACGCATGACGGCGTTTCCTAACGCGTACTTTGAGAAAGATAACGATGCGTCCGAGGGCACCAAGGGGGACTTTATCTTCCGCGAGTGCGACGCGAGCGGCAACGAGGTCATTTCGATTATGTTCGAGATGAAAAACGAGAACGACGAGACTGCGACCAAGCACAAGAACGAGGACTTCTTTAAGAAGCTCGACCACGATCGTCGCCAGAAGGGCTGTGAGTATGCAGTGCTCTGCACGCTGCTCGAGCCCGAGAGCGAGCTTTACAATGCCGGCATCGTGGACGTGAGCTATCGCTACGAGAAGATGTACGTGATCCGCCCGCAGTTCTTTATTCCCGTGATTACGCTTCTTCGCAACGCTGCTATGGGTTCGCTGCGCTATAAGCAGGAGCTGGCGGAGTACAAACAGCAGAATATCGACGTCACAAACTTCGAAGCCAAGATGGAAAAGTTCAAGAACGACTTCGGCCGCAACTACGAGATCGCGAGCCGCAAGTTCCAAACGGCAATCGATGAGATCGACAAGACGATTAGCCATCTGCAGAAAACCAAGGAGGCGTTGCTGTCCTCCGAGAACAATCTGCGCCTAGCCAACAAGAAGGCCGACGATCTTACCATTCGTAAGCTCACCTGGGGCAACAAGACCATGAAGGCGGCGTTTGACGAGGCGCGCGGGGCTGCGACAGAGACAAACGATGAGCCCGCCGAGGCGGATTCGTACGAGGTCGAGGATGCCGAGTAAGGCATAGCATATAGTGCAAAAGCGGGGCCGCTGGCGATGTTGCCAGCGGCCCCGCTTCGTTCCAGTATGGTCGGCTAGTTCTCGAGCAGGTCCTCGATAAAGCCGACACGGTAGTTTTTGAAGATGACCTCGCCGCCGTCTTGCGTGGCGTCCAGATCGACATCGCCCATAATGCCAAAGTCGTGGTCGCCATCCTCGTCGGCAAAGATCTGGTGCACGTGCCACACGTGATCGGTCTTCTCGTCGCTTTCGTCGATGGTAAACATCGCGGCGCTGCGGGCGTCGCCGTTGGTGAGGATTTCCTCGTGTTGCTCGTGATAGGCGTCGAGCGCCTTTTGCCAGCGGACCTCGCTCATACCCCAGTCCTCGTCGAGCTCGCCCAGATCGCGAACGTGCTCGCGGGCGGCAAGGGTCACGCGGCGGAAGAGCGCGTTGCGCACCAACAGCGTGCAGCCGCGACGGTCCGCAACGACCTCGTCGATGCCCTGCGGCGGTGCGGCGTCGAGTGCAGCGGGGTTGCCGGCGTTCTCCCACTCGTCCACCAGGCTCGAGTCGACCGAGCGCACCACAAAGCCGAGCCACGAGATAATGTCGCGCAAGCGCTCGTCGCGCTTCTCGATGGGCACGGTGCGGTCGAGAGAACGGTAGGCCTCTGCCAGGTAGCGCAGCAAAATGCCTTCGGAGCGGGCGATGCCAAGCTTTTGGATATAGCCCTTAAAGTCGCTCGCGCTCTCCAGCATGTCGCGCAGGACGCTCTTGGGCGAGAGCTGGTAGTCGTTGGCCCAGGGTACCTCCTGGCAGTACTTGTCGAAGGCGACATCGAGCAGGTCCTCGAGCGGCTTTTCGTAGGTGACGTCCTGGATGCGCTCCAGGCGTTCCTCATATTCGACGCCGTCGGCCTTCATTTCGGCCATCGCGCGGTCGCGCGCGGCGCGCTCCTGTGCACGCAGCACCTGCTTGGGATCCTCGAGCGTTGCCTCGACCATCGAGATCAGATCCATGGTATAGGTCTCGCTCTCGGGGTCGAGCAGCTCCAGCGCGGCAAGCAAAAACGGCGAGAGCGGCTGGTCGAGCGCAAAGTCCTCGGGCAGATCGACCGTCAGTGCATAGTCGATGTCTGGTGCGGCGCCAGTCGGGGCGTCGGGTGCGGGCGGCACCTCGGTGCGAACGACGACGCCGGAATCGATGAGCGTGGCGAAGATCTCGTCGGCGCGAACCTCGAGCTTGGCCTTTTCCTCAGGGGTCTGCAGGCTTGTCTCGATGAGGTCGTGTACGCGGGCACGGGCGTCGCCGCCCTGCTCGACCACGCTAATCACCATGGAGTGCGTGATGCGCAGGCGCGGCTTGAGCGTCTCGGGCTGCGTCTCGATCAGGCGCTCAAAGGTCTGCTTGTTCCAGGTGACAAAGCCCTCGGGGGCCTTTTTCTTTTTAATCTTACGGAGTTTTTTGGGGTCGTCGCCCGCTTTGGCCATAAGCTTGGCATTCTCGATCTCGTGCTCGGGCGCCTCGGCAATCACCATACCCTCGGTATCGAAGCCCGAGCGGCCGGCGCGACCGGCAATCTGATGGAACTCGCGGGCGCGCAGACGACGCATCTTGTAGCCATCGAACTTGGTGAGCGCGGTGAGCACCACGGTGTGGATGGGTACGTTAATGCCGACGCCGAGTGTGTCGGTACCGCAGATGACGGGCAGCAGGCCCTGCTGCGCCAAGCGCTCGACCAGCAGACGATAGCGCGGCAACATGCCAGCATGGTGCACGCCGACGCCGCATCCAAGCAGGCGCTTGAGAATCTTGCCAAAGGCCGTCGAGAAGCTCGTGCCTTTGGCAGCTTCCTTAATGGCCTCGCGCTGTTCCTTGCTAGCGATGCCAAAATTGGCGAGCGACTGTGCCGTCGCAAGGGCGGCATCCTGGCTAAAGTGCACGATATAGAGCGGGGCCTCGCCGCGGCGCATGGCGAGCTCGACGGTGCCCTCGAGCGAGGTCGTCACGTAGTCGTAGCTCAGCGGCACGGGGCGCGGGGCATCGACGACCAAGTCGCAGGTAGCACCGGTGTGTTCCTCGAGTGAGGCGGCGATGGCAGTGACATCGCCGAGCGTGGCGCTCATGAGCATGAATTGCGTGTGGGGCAGGGTGAGCAGCGGCACCTGCCAGGCCCAACCGCGGTCGGGGTCGGCAAAGTAGTGGAACTCGTCCATGGCGACGCAGCCAACATCGGCATCTTCGCCCTCGCGCAGTGCGTCGTTGGCAAGGATCTCTGCCGTGCAGCAGATGACGGGCGCCTTGGTGTTGATATGCGTGTCGCCGGTGATCATGCCTACGTTATCGCGGCCGAGCACCTGCACAAGGTCGAAAAACTTCTCGCTGACCAGAGCCTTGATGGGAGCCGTGTAGTAGCAGCGCTTGCCCTGCGCCATGCCCATAAAGAGCATGCCCAGCGCGACAAGCGACTTGCCCGATCCGGTCGGTGTTCCCAAAATGACATGGTCACCGGCGGCTAGATCCATGAGGGCCTCTTCCTGGTGGTCCCACAGCTCAATACCGCGATTGCTCGTCCATTCAAAGAAGCGTTCGAAGGCCTGGTCGGGCGTGAGCCATGGTTCGGGCTCGCTGCCGTCCTCGGGCTCCCACCAGGTGGGGGAAAGCGCACCGAGCGAGCCGAATTCGGCTTCGGTTCCCGTGCCGCCCGAGAATGAGCTGGCGGCCCCGGCGCCGGAGACGGTGCTGGCGGTGGTATCTGTCGTGGTCTGTGCCATGTGGTTGCTTTCTCTCGCGTTTGTCCGCCAACTATTATGGCGTAGCGGCGGCGCGGGGTGCCAGCGCGCGAGAAAATGCAGGAAATGGGCGTTCTGTCCAGCCGTTTGGTGCAGTCGCCAGCTAAGTGAGTAGACTTTTTGCAATGTCGCGAGCACATGGCTTTTGCGCAAGGTTTCTACCTGCGGTTTTATGTTTCGCTATGCGGGTTGTGCTTGGCTATTGCAAAAAAGTCTACTCACTTAGGTTTGAGGGTCGTTTGCTGGCGCCTATTTGCGCTTGTTTGCTGACGCCGCGACCATCAGAGGCCCCTAGGACTCTTGCGGCAGGCGCTTCTTGCCTTTGCGGGCGCGGTTTTTAAAGTTCTCGACGGCTTCTTCCATGCCCAGAGGTACATAGGTGAGCTCATCGAGGTTATCGGGCAGGTAGCAGGCAAGGCTTTGCTCCTGCACGCGGCCCACTGTGAGCTGTTCGTCGGTTGGCTGCGCGCCGGGTGTGGCGCAAATGCCATAGACAGCGGCGCCCATTTCGCGCGTACGGCATTCATATTCGGTCTCGGGATGCTCGGGATGATCGCGGCGGACGTCGTCGCTTACCCAAAGTGTGTCGTAGCCGGCCGCGGCAAACTGCCCCAGGGCGTAGTCGCGCAGAGGCTTGCTGTCGGTTCGCAGGGTGACGGTGGCGCCGGCTGCAAGGAGCGGGCGGTAGAGCATCAGATGGTCGACATGGACGAGTCGTTTTTTGGCGTACTTGGCCTTGGGTTGCGGCGTGGGAAAGTTGATGGTGATGGCATCGAGCTCACCTGCGGCAAATAGCTGCGGCAGCGATGCGGCGCCTCGGGGCAGGACGAGTGCGTTGGTCAGTTTCTGCTCGCAGATTTTCTGCGCGGCATAGGCAATGCAGATGGGCTCCTGGTCCATACCGATAAAGAGCGTGTCGGGCTCGCGGTGGGCGCGCTCTACAAGGTACGTTCCCTTGCCACAGCCAAGATCCAGGTGAAGGTGCTCGAAGGGCTTGTTGCCTGCGGGCGCACAGGCCTTGCGCCAATCTCCGGCATAGGCCTCGGGGTTCGTCTCAATCGCATCGGCGTAGCGCTCCAGGCGCTCCTCGAGCACAAAGTTCTTAGGCGTGCGAACGTGGACGGCTCCCATGAGGCTCCTTGGTCATAAGTAGGGAACGCATAGCTGCGCGTTCCGTCAATGGGTTGAAAAAGGGCGGGCATGGCTTGCCCGAAAGATGCCATGCGGCTCGGTGGCGAGTCGTCGATGTCTACAGGCGCTTGAGAATCACATAGCGGTTGAGCTCTCCGCTGCGACCGTCGGCATGGAAACGCTCAAGCTCGCGCACGGGGACCTCGCCGCTCTTGTAGAACGTACGGACGCCGCGCACCAGGTCGGTGATCTGCTGATCGTCAAAGTGATGGCAATAGCGGTAGGCGTGGCGGTCGTTTTGCCAGCCAATGAGGTGGTCGCCGGCTTCAAACTGCGCTGAATCGTATCCCTCAAACGGCGGGGTGAGCTCGGCGCGGGCTTCGGCTCGAACGGCCTTGCGCGCCATGCGCTCGTCGTTCATAAACTCCCAAAAGCTGATGGCGATGATGCCGCCTGGGCGCGTCTGGCGCACCAGGGCGTCGAGCACGCGTACACGGTACTCGCACGACGGCACGTGGTGCATAAAGCCAAAGCAGACCGAGATGTCGGCGAGCGGGGCGTCGAAAAGCACATCGGGTGTCTCGGCGGGATTGAGCTTCATGAGGGCATCGAGCACATCGAGCTCCTGGAAGTGCAGGTTGGGAATGCGCAGGGCGTGGCCGCGTGCATCGATGGCCAGGTCTTGGCACGAGTCGACGCCATAGAACTCAAACGGGCAGCTGGCATCTGCCGAGGGGTTTGCGCCGTCGACGCCCTTGGCGGCAAGTGCGCCGCCGGCGGCAAAGTTCTCGAATCGCATGTTGCCGCAGGCGAGGTCGAAGACGCGGACGGGATGCTCGATCGTGGCGACGTCGAGCTGTTCGAGCGCAATGTCCATGGTGCGCACCCAGCCGGGCCACGGGGCCTGGCGCGTATCGGAAAAGGAGGCGGAGTGCTCGCGATAGAACGTGTTGTTGAGCTGGATGAGCGATGAGGCGAAATCGCGGTTCACGGCGCGGGACTCCCTCCGTTGGCGGTGCGGAATAAACAGTACGACCATACTACCGTTAACGCCGCAACGGGGACAACCGAGCCGTGGGTCATTGCTTTGTTTGGACACATTTCCGCAGCTCATATGCGCCCGCAACCGCCGGTTGTCAAAAATCTCACTAGAATAGGTGGCATGCTTTTGGCGGTGGCGGATAGATTTTTAACTGTGCAAGGCGCCTTAAGAACAAAAACGGTCCGGCGGCACGGCTGGCATCACATAGGAGGAACCATGAATGTAGAAACTGCGCAGCGGCTCGCCGACCTTCGCCGCAGCAAAGGCTTTAGCCAAGAAGGGCTGGCACGAAAGCTGGGGCTGTCGCGCCAGGCGGTCAGTAAATGGGAGCGCGCGGAGAGCTCGCCCGATACCGAGAACCTGATCTCGCTCGCCAAACTCTATGGCGTGAGCCTGGACGAGCTGCTCAATCCGAGCGATGAGATCGAGGACGATATCGAGTTTGAGAACGAGGACCGCGCCCGCCAGCGCGAGGCCGAGGCAGCAGAGCGTGCACGCACCCATGAGGCGGCGGCACGCGCTACCGAGGCGGCAACACAGGCGAGTGACGCCGCCGCCAAGGCGGCGCAGGCGGCAAGCTGGAGTGCACAGGCCGCCAATGCCGCTACGGCGCAGGCGACGAGTGGCGGCGCAGTTGGCTCGACTCCGGTGAAGGGCCCGTTCCAGTCGTTCCCGTATTGGGCCGTGTGCTGGCTACTGTTCTTTTTGCTGATGTTCCTGTTTGGTGCCGGCCCCTTTGCCGCGCTGATCTTCTTCACGATTCCCATCTATCACTGGGTGGCGCGTGCGCTCGATGGTGATTGGGCGCGTGGAGATATTCAGGTTGGTTCGGCGCCGGTGGCGGCTAGGGCTCAGAATACTTCCGCTTCAGTTGATACTGACGTGGCTACCGCGACCACCGCTGAGCCGATCGCCAAAGAGGGTGATGAATGATGAAGCTTTCGCATGAATCCAAGGTACGCTTGGGCGTTGGCATCGGAGCGTTTGTGCTCATCATCGGGCTTGTATTTGGTGCCTCGCGGCTATTGGCTCATTCCAATATGGTGCGAACGACCGCTATTCTATCCGGCGATTTGTCTGATTTTGACGATATGTTTGACGACGATGATCTCTTGGATAGCGGTAACTATTCCGCTCGGCCTCAGCAGCTTTCGTGTACGACCTTTGATGCTGATGAGTTTCGCTACCTCGATTTCGATATCGATGCGGCTACGGTGGACGTCAAGGTTGTTGATGGCAACAAGGCTCGCGTTATCGAGCGGGGACGCGTTGCCAATGGTATGGATGCCTCCAAGGCCGCGACGCAGAACATCGCATCCGTCGAGGACTCGACGCTCAAGGTTTCTCAGTTTGGAAGTGATGACGGTAAGGCAATCGATCGCTCAGTTACGGTCGAGCTGCCGCGCCGTGTTGCCGAACATCTGAAGGGAGTTAACGCGCACGTGGGCTCGGGTGATCTGCAGATTGTCGGTGTCATCTGTGATGGTTTCGACCTTTTCCTGGGTGCGGGAGATGTAGAGTTTGCGGGCAGCGTGACTGATGCGCTTAGTGCAGAGGTCGGGTCGGGCGATGTAACGTTCGAGCTCTACCAGGCCCCCGCGAAGTCGATGGACGTGAGTGTGGGCTCGGGCGATGTGGAGATGACGGTCCCGAACTCTACGGGCTTTAAGGCGAGCCTCACCTTGGGCAGCGGCGACTTCGAGAGCGATTTCCTTCCGCTTGACTACGACGGCGAGACCATTTTGAATCTTGAATTCGATAATGGCGATAAGTCCGCCACGTATCGTTTTGAGGTTGGTTCGGGCGACATGTCGTTTGATTCGGAGTAGTGAGGCAGACGAAAGCCTAGGCGAAGATATAGACGCGCTGTTTGATGAAGGCGCCGAAGCCGTGACGGGCTCCGGCGCCTTTGCCTTTACAATGGGGGCATGGAACAGATTATCTTGAACATACTCGAGGCTCTGCGTCGCGGCGAGACCGTGGACGACAAGGCGCTCGTCAAACTGATACATGCCGAGGCGCGCCGTGAGGGTGCCGACAAACGCGATTTGGCCAAGCGCCGTCTGCTGCCGTTCTACCAGCGGGTAAAACGTGAGGAGCCGGCTCGTTGGGCTGGGTGGAATGTCGATGCCGAGCTGGAACGTCGACTGCTGCAGGTGCTGCGTATGAAGCCTCGTCGCACGGCCTCGGGCGTGGCGACCATTACCGTCATCACCAAGCCCTGGCCGTGCTCGGGCGATTGCCTGTTTTGCCCCAACGATCTGCGCATGCCTAAAAGCTATCTGCATGCCGAGCCGGCGTGCGCCCGTGCGGAGCAAAACTGCTTCGACCCGTATCTGCAGGTGAGCGCTCGTCTGACCGCGCTTTCGCAGATGGGGCATGCGACCGACAAGATTGAGCTCATCGTGCTCGGTGGCACCTGGAGCGACTATCCGCAAGGGTATCAAACGTGGTTTATGTCGGAGCTTTTCCGTGCGCTCAATGACGATGCCGTCGCCGGCGTGGCGGCAAACCCCATGTTGGCGCGTCCGGGCATCAGCCGTGCCGAGGCAGGGCGCCTGCTCGATGACGCTCCCGCCGATGCCCTGCCGCCGGTGGTAACAGAGCGCCGCGAGCGCTATCGGGCTGCCGGCATTGTGACAGACGAGGCTGAGCTTGCTGCCGGCGTTGCCGACGAGCAGGGGCGTGTGGATGCTGTCGTTGGTGGCTATAACCGCGCAGTGCGTCGTCTGTACGGCCCCGGTACGCCGTGGGGCGAGGTTGCCGAGTGGCAGACGGCAACGATGGAGGAGCTTGAGCGTCAGCAGCGCATCAACGAGACGGCGAAGCATCGCGTGGTGGGGCTCGTTATCGAGACGCGCCCCGATGCCGTAACGCCGCAGGCCCTCACGCTCATCCGCCGCCTGGGCTGCACCAAGATCCAGATGGGTATTCAGAGTCTCGACCAACATTTGCTCGATATCAACGAGCGTCGCATTTCGGTGGCTCAGATCGAGCGGGCGTTTTCGCTTGCGCGCCTGTTTGGCTTTAAGATCCACGCGCACTTTATGCTCAACTTGCTGGGCGCTACGCCCGAGGGGGACAAGCGCGACTACGAGCGCTTTATGACCGAGGGCGCTTTTATGCCCGACGAGGTCAAGGTCTACCCGTGCGCGCTCATCGAGGGCTCGCGTCTGGTGGGCCGCTATGAGCGCGGCGAGTGGCGCCCCTATACCGAGGAAGAGCTGCTCGATGTGCTGGCCGACGACATCGTGGTGACGCCGGCGTTCTGTCGCATCAGCCGTATGATTCGTGACTTTAGCTCCGACGACATTATGGTGGGCAACAAGAAGCCCAACCTGCGCCAGCTCGTTGAGAACCGCTTGGCTGCTCGGGGTGACGGTGCGACGGTGCGCGAGATTCGCTATCGCGAGATCAGCACGGCGGGTGCCGACTTGGATGAGCTGACCCTTGACGAGGAAGTGGCGTACGAGACGCCGGTGACGCACGAGCGCTTTTTGCAGTGGGTGACGCCGCAGGGCAAGATCGCGGGCTTTTTGCGGTTGTCGCTGCCCGATCGCGCCTTTGTCACCGCGCATGCGGGCGAATTGCCGACGAGGCCGGAGGAGGCGATGATTCGCGAGGTGCACGTCTATGGCATGGCGGCGCGCGTGGGCGACCAGGGCCAGGCGGCGCAGCATCACGGGTTGGGGCGTTTGCTCGTGGAGCGTGCGTGCCAGATAGCTCGGGATGCCGGCTATGCGCGCATCAACGTGATCAGCGCGATCGGTACGCGCGAGTACTATCGCCATTTGGGTTTTTACGACCACGGACTCTATCTGCAAAAGGAGCTCTAAATGAACAAGCCGAGTGTTTCTGCCGGTGTCGTTGCCGGCGTTGCCCTGGGAGCTGCGGCGCTGGGTGCGGCCGCCGTTGCTGTTCGTGCTGCCTGCCTGCAGGTCGCGCGAACCCGCAACGGGTTGGCGCGTGTGAAACGCGTGCACGATGAGGGCGGCGATGAGATTCGCGTGTTGGTGCAAGGCGGCGTCTACCAAAGCGCGAGCTATGTCGGCGATCGTTGGGCGGAGCCGGTCTTTGCGTACTATCGTGCATTTGACGATGTGTTTGAGGCCGAGGACGCAATGCGTGATGCTTACGGGCATGGTATCGACCGTATGCTTATGCTGGGCGGCGGTGGGTTTGCCTATCCCAAATTTGCGCTGATGTCGCACGAGGGCTTGCGCATGGACGTTATCGAGTATGACGGAGAGATTACGCGCCTGGCGCGCCGCTGGTTCTACCTAGACGAGCTGGAGCGCGCGGCGGGCGATCGCCTGAGGGTGATTACCGCCGAGGCGCGTTCGTATCTGGGCGTGACGAGCGTGGGCCATCGTCGCTACGACGTGGTCGTGAGCGATTGCTTTGGCGGTGCCGAGCCCGTACGCGAGCTGGCGACGGTTGAGGCGTTGCGTTTGGTGCGGGGTAGCTTGAACCCGGGCGGCATCTACGTGGCTAATATTGTGAGCGCGAACGAGGGGAGCGATGTGTCGTTCCTGCGCGATTGCGCCGCCACGGCGCTCGAGGTGTTCGACCACGCCTGGGTGATCCCATGTGGCGATACGGAGTTCGGCGGCGAGGAGAACTACCTGCTCATCGCCAGCGACGGCGACTACGTCTTTGCCGAAGCCGTGCCCTTCGACGCTGACTTCCTCGGCACCGTTCTTCACGACAAGTAAGTCTCCCCGTCCCAAAAAGACTGGTCTTAGGCGTGGTCACGCCAGCTGAGGACGCGCTGCTTCATACCCTCGATGTCGAGCACGCCTTCGGCAAAGCCCTTGCGCACGAGCTCTTCGGGAACGAACTCATCGTAACGATCAAAGTAAGGCACCTCGCCGGGATAGACGAGCTCGATGGGGTCGAAGTCCTTCTCGGCCTCGGCGGCGAGCACCTCAAAGAATGTCTCCTCGTCGGCCTTCATCTTAAACTGCATAAAGTACGGGCGTGATGGGTCGAGCCCGCGAAGGCCAAGCTCCGCGGCGCATTTAATCTTGAGCATACGTTCGAGCGCCAGAAAGGCGTAGCTGCCCAGCCAGGGGAAGAGTACCCAGGTGTCGCCGCCCAGGTTGATAAGCGGCTTGGTTCCCGCGCCCGAAATCTCGGCGGTATGACGAGCCTGTGCAAGGCGTGCCCGTGCGTTGCCCATGAGGTACGGATATGCCGCGTGCTCGTTGAGCGCCTTGCGCATGCGCTCGAGTACGTGTGTATTGATGTCGCCGGGGCAGTCGCCAAAGTAAGCCGGTACACGGCCTTTGACCTGCGTGGCAAAGACGGTGTGTCGCTTCCAGTCCACTTCCTCGACGATCCAGCAATGTCCGGCGATGGCGATGCGCTCACCGGGCGGGGGCGGATTAACGATCGTGCCCAGCTCGGCCGATTCGCTGCGAACGGTGAACTCCTCGTTTTCCTGGAACACAGCGTAGAACTTAAAGTTGTTGATGATGCGCTCACCCGCGAGGCCCACGATGAGCCCGCCGCCCTCGGTGACCTGGATGTGGTCGATCTTGATGAGGTGGCGCAGCAGCACGCGATAGTCATCGGCCGAGACGCGGTGGAAATAACTGAGCGTGAGCACACGCTGGGCAAGCTCGGCCGGTGTGAGCTCGCCGGTGCTGGCGAGCGTCGACATGGTCTGGTGATAGAGCAGGCTGTAAGGGAGTCGATCGAGCTCGGGCGGCTCGACCCACTTTTCCTCGCGATAGAGTTGTACGAGCGCGATGCCCTGCAGGAGCTTCCACGGAATGGTCTCGGGCATCATCGTGCGCGGCTCGGGTTCCTCCTCGCGCATGACAAACCACATCTCGGGCGGAAGATCGCGGCGCCCCGTGCGGCCCATTCGCTGCAAAAAGGAGCTGACGGTAAACGGCGCATCGATCTGAAACGCACGCTCCAGACGGCCGATATCGATGCCAAGCTCAAGCGTAGAGGTGGTGACGGTCGTCTGTGCCTGTTCCTCGTCGCGCATGAGCTCTTCTGCCGTCTCACGCAACGATGCCGAAAGATTGCCGTGATGGATGAGGAAACGGTCGGGCTCGTGCCGGCTTTCACAGTAGCTGCGCAACATGGAGCACACGGCCTCTGCCTCCTCGCGCGAGTTGGCAAAGACCAGGCACTTGCGGCCGCGGGTATGCTCAAAGATGTAGCCCATGCCGGGGTCGGCGTTGTCGGGTGCGGTGTCGGTGGGGTTGAGCAGCGCCTGTTCGGTTGCCCGTGGGATGTCGACTTCGCCCTCGGGGGCTGAGGAAGTGCGACGGTCCTTGGGGGCAGCCTTGCCCCGTGCCTGCTCGCGACGTTGGCGGCGTTCCTCCTGTGTGAGTTGTCCGCTGCGACGCATGCCTTGGGCGCCGGCGGGCAGTGCCGCGGGTGCCGCTGCCTCAATGCATTCGCACGCAAGCACTTCGGCCTCTTGAGGACCCATGCTCTCGAATCCTCGCTGCTGAGCCTGGGGACCCGAGTTGTAGAAGTGCTCCATGGAGATACGCCACACGCGGCGCGGCTCCTCAAAGCGGGGGATGACGCAGTCGCGTCCCGTCCCCTGCGACAAGAAGGCACCCGTGCGTTCCGGGTCCCCGATGGTGGCCGAAAGGCCGATGCGCCTGGGCCGCACGCCCGCCATGCGCGAAAGACGCTCGATAAGGCAGAGCGTCTGCCCGCCGCGGTCACCGCGCATGAGCGAGTGGACCTCGTCGATGACCACATAGCGCAGGTCGCAGAACATACGCGGAATTGCCATGTGCTTGTGGATCAGGAGTGCCTCGAGTGATTCGGGCGTAATCTGTAGGATGCCGCTCGGCTTTTTGATGAGCTTTGCCTTGTGCGACTGCGAGACATCGCCGTGCCAGTGCCAGACGGGGATATCGGCCTCTTCGCACAGATCGTTGAGGCGAACGAACTGGTCGTTGATGAGTGCCTTGAGGGGGCCAATATAGAGGGCGCCAACGCTTGCGGGCGGGTTCTCCCAAAACTCGGTCAGGATGGGAAAGAAGGCCGCCTCAGTTTTGCCAGATGCCGTGGATGCCGTCAGGAGCACATTGTCTTGCGTGTTGAAGATGGCATCTGCCGCCGCAACCTGGATGGAGCGCAGACTCTCCCAATCGTGGGAGTAAATGAAATCCTGGATAAACGGGGCATATCGGTCAAAAGCGTTCATGGGACCTCCTCTCATTAACGGACCGATCAACGCAACGGGCAACGGCTCGATATCTTGCAGCATCGGTGTTTGCCCAGATAAAACCTACAAAATAAACCTGTCCCTTTTTGGTAGGTTAGATGGTGAACTCGGCAAAGTTACGGTCGCCGCCTGCGGTGCCGGTGTCGTCTGTTGCGGCTGCCGGCGCCAGCGCGTCGCCACCGACGCTTTGTAGCAACTCGGCCACATTTGCATCGGGGTTCTGACACAGGATATCGAGCAGCTCGATAAAGTCGCGGATGACCTCGCGGGGCGTCAGATGCGTGTCGGCCCCCACGCGGCCAAACTCAATCTTGAGGAAGTCCACCAAGTCGTTCTCGGTAAGCGTGGGCGTCCAGCCAAAGTAGCCGGCGTGGATCTGCATGAGCTTTTCGATCAGCACCAGCAGCTCCTCGTAGGTGAGCGGCTGCAGGCGGATGATGGGCGCGAGCATGTCTTTGAGATCATCGCGCGCAAAGCGGCCCTGAGCGAGTCGGCTGCGAAGGGCCTCGTAGGAAAAGACGCCGCGGCGGCGGTCCTCGATGGAGGTCGGCGTGCCGCCCATGATCATGCCCAGGTACTGCGCTTTGCCCTGGAGCGTGTCGTTGTACATGGTCAGGATCTTCTCGTAGTTATATTGGCGCGTAATCGCGTTGGGAATCTTGTATAGATTCACGAGCTCGTCGATGAGCACCAGCATGCCCTTGTAGCCGCTGCAGACCAAAAAGCGCGCAATGAGCTTGACGTAGTCGTACCAGTCGTCATCGCTGATGATGGTCGAGGAGCCTAGCTCGGCTCGCGCTTCGCTCTTGGTGCGGTATTCGCCGCGAATCCATTTGGTCACGCGGCTCATAGCTTCTTCGTCACCCTCCGAGACGGCCGCGCGGTAGCGGCGGAGCATGCGGGTGAAGTCAAAGCCGTGGACCATCTCCTCGAGCGGGGCCAGTTGGGCATTAACGGCAGACTCGTCGGCGTCGGCACACGAGGCGACCCAACGATCCAGGATAAGGTTGAGTGCACCTCCCTCGGGGCGCGTCTTGGTCGATATGTTGCGGATGAGCTCACGGTAGGTGGCAAGGCCCTGTCCCTGGCCGCCCTGCAGGCGGCGCTCAGGGGAAAGGTCGGCATCGGCGACCACAAAGCCCTCGCCCATGGCATGCGTTCGGATGGTCTGGAGCAAAAAGCTCTTGCCGGCGCCGTAGCGACCGACTAGGAAACGGAAGCTTGCGCCGCCATCGGCGATGAGGCTCAGGTCGGTGAGCAGAGCGCGGATCTCGACCTCTCGCCCCACGGTGATATAGGGAAGGCCAATGCGCGGGACAACGCCGCCCTTGAGCGAGTTGAGAATGACGGCGGCGACGCGTTTGGGCACGCGGGGTGCTGCGGATGCGGTATCACTCATGGTCTAAGTATCCTCTCACGTCTGCTTCGTAGTCCTCAATAATTTGCGGTCCTGCTGGGCCAAATTCAATAACGGTGTCGCCCACCAGGTCAAAGAGCGCTTCGTTGATGCTATCGACGAGCATGTCCTCACTCTTGCCCGACTGTGCCACCGCCGATGCCGTCTGCGCTGAGTTTTGCTCGAGGAGTGCTCGAAGATAGGCATCTGCGGCGGGGTCGAGTGCGGACGCGGTGCCGGCGGGCGTGGGCGCTGGTGCGAGGAGCGGGGCTACGACGCCAAACTGCTCGGTGGAGATGGTCGGCTCGCTAGCCTCGTCCTGCTGCATGGTCGTCACGACTGGTTCGGCGACCGTGTCGGCCACGGGCTCGGCTTCCCGCCGTTCGGCAACTGCCGCCTCGGCATCTGCGAGTGTGCCGTCCTCGCGCTCCTCGTCGATCAAAAGCGCCTCGCGCGTTTGTGCGGCGGCGCTCCGAATGTGCCCCAGCTGGCTCAGGTCGATATCGATCTTGACGGGCTGATGCGCGGCATCCCATGAAAGCCATGCCGTGATCTCGTCATCGATAATCTTAGCCAGATATTTGGGAACCTTTTCTTCCTTAAGGGGATGGCCGGGATCCAGTGCCAAGCGCAGGCGCTGATCGCAAGCGCGCATCATCTCGCCGAGCTTGCTGCTCTTTTGCCTGCTGCCGTGAATCCGCATGCATTCCCAAAAGCCATTTTGGCAGCGGTAGATGTGAATGGGGTCCAGGCGATATTCACAGTCCTCGTGGCGCTCGGGCGCAAAGAACACGGCCGAGGCAAACATGGTGTAGGGCATGGCCGTCTCCTCCCCAAACAAGCTCGCTACGATGCCGGTCTTTCGGTGCGTGTCATAGTAGCGCGCCATACGGACATACACGGCGCATGCCACGTGGCGCAGGTCGCGATGGTGGGAACGGTCGAGCCGTGAGTTATTTAGGTTGTACGTCGAGAGTGCGTCGATGGCAGCCATGAGCCGCTCCTCATGCGCATCATCGGGCGGAAGGGGAAGCGTTGGCTCGGAGGTCTTACGACGCGCAGGCGGCAGGGCCGATGGCGTCGGCGCGGGTACAAGGTCTCGCGCTGCGCGGCGCAGCTCGATGAGGGCGATGTCGAATACGACGGTTTTAGACTCGCGAAGCAGCTTGGGATCGAGCCCGTGGAACACGGCGTAGTCCTGCAGCCACACGCGTGCGAACCGGTCGATGCCGGGTTCAAAGGCGCGATAGGCATCCCAAAATGCCTTGATCTTGTCATAGCCGTCACGCGGATTGTCGACGCCAATGCCGCAGATCAATTCGTAAAGATAAAGAAAAGCAAACGAGGTCGATGTCTCCTCGATATTGCCGCGGCGCACTTGGGCACGCCAGGTAAAGTAGCCGCGCAACTGTCGATTGCTCATGGCATTGTAGGTGGGAAAGTACGACTTAAAGGTGCCGTTGTAGGGGCAATCGTCCTCGAAGTCGGCCATCAGCAGGCCTTGGCGGTAAAAGAGCTCCGCCTCCGATAGCCAACGCCCCGCGCCGCCTTTGGGATCATCTTGCCAGCGCGATATCTCGCGCATCTTGCGGTACTGGTCGGGGAGGAAGTTCTGCATCTGACGACCGGTCTTGAGAATCGGCTCGTCAGCATAGATTTCGTTTGAGAAGCGGGCGGACTGATGGGTCCGGGCCTCGGCCATAATGCGCTCGATGAGCATCTTGACGTCCTGGTCGGCCACCGCCCTCTCCTCTCCCTATATGGTGTCGGTGACCTCATATCATAGCACAGCATCAAACAGATGTTCGAGATACCACTGCGTAGATAGATTTAGAACAGGAGGGCGTAGATGACCGCCACGACGACGGAGGGGAGCATGTTGGCCGTGCGGAAGGTCTGAGGCCGAATAAGGTTAACGCCGACGCAGAAGATGAGCATGGAGCCCACAAGCGAAAGGCTGTCGAGGGCTGCGGTGGTCATGATGGGGGAGAGTGCGCCGGCAAAAAGCGTGATCGTGCCCTGGAATACGGCAACGGGCAGGGCCGAGAAGATGCAGCCGCGGCCAAGCGAGGCCGTCATGGTGCAGACGATGATGCAGTCCAGCGCGCCCTTCAGGGCAAGCGTGGACCAGTCGCCGAGCAGGCCGTCCTGAATCGATCCTACGATGGCCATGGCGCCGATACACACGGTGAGCGATGCCGAGACAAAGGCGTTGGTGAACTCGTTGTCGCCTTCGCTGCCGGTTTTGCGCTTGAGCCATTCGCCGAGGTTCTCGATGGCGGCCTCCAGGTTGATGGCCTCGCCGATGAGCGAACCGAGGGCAAATGAGACGATAAGCATGGTGGTGCCGGTGGTCGCCAACGCTTCTCCATCGATAACGAGCATCTTTTGCATGGTGCCGCCCAGGCCGATAAACAGGACGCACAGCCCTGACGCCTTCATGAGCGTGTCCTGGATGCGGGGCGTAATGAAGCGCCCACCCATGAGGCCAAGCAGACCGCCCGCGATCAAAAGCGCGACGTTGATGATCGTTCCTAAACCCGGCATGAACCCTCCTGTAATTGATGCCAACGCGGCAATCGTAGCAGAACGGGGAAGGGAGCGCTCAGTATCCGAGCCAAGTGGCGGTTAGCGGTCTAGGACAGGACGGGGCTAAAGTCGAAGCGCAGCGTCATGAGGTGCTGCGGGGATTCGATGGCTGCGGCAATGATGTCGGCATCTCGTGCACGATCGAACCCTTCAAGTTCCATTTGATAGGGGAAGTCTTCTTGGATACCGATGCGACGCGGAACCAAAAGCTTGGTTCCGTCGAATTCTTCGGTTCGCGTTCCGTCTGCTGCAACGGAATAAAGGTGTAACTTGGCGGTCGTTGTGGCATCAAGTGCCGAGATAGCTTGGATATCGTTCGATGCGCTCCTTGCTCCCACTGCTGTAAGTGCCGTAGGCGCGACGACTTCACCCGAAGGCAAAAAGACGAGCTCGACGGTATTGGGGAATGCGATGAGGATATTTTTGCGGCGGGGCGCATTGGCGGCGACTGGCACAATGCTTGCGGCATCGACGGTTTCCGTGTGGTCGAGCGCGACCATCATGCAACAGTTGCCTTCGTCGACATCTGGGGGAGCGGCAAATTCCGGGCCGTCTTTCGGTTGGGGATCGCCTAGTTCGGTGGTGGTGCCGCCTGGCTTCTCCAAAGGAGCCGTAGCGTTGTCTTCCGACGATGCATCGTCTGCATCGTCAACATGTGCCGGTGCGTCTGCGACCTCGTCTTTGGGGGATTTGTCATTATCGCTCGATATAGGAGCAGCAATCCCGACGGACCCCACTCCGTGCCATGTCATTTGGAGCAGCGCCGGATCGGCGAGAATGCGCTGCACGCCCGGCTCCTGGGTATCGATATTGATGGGGGCGGGTTCTGATCCGCGCGTGAGGTTAAGTGAGCCCTTCTGTCTGGTGCTTTGAGCCTCTTGGTCGTCCGTGTCGCCAGCGTAGAACAGCAAAGGCGCATCTCCCGCTGCGATGGCTTCGGTGTCCGCCTTGGTCAGTCTCAGCGATGCCGTAAAGGAGATGATGGGCTGCGCGCCATCGACATTCGAGGGAACGCAGCCCAGGCATACACCTCCTCCTTCTTCTTCATAGGCCGCGCTGTCGAAGACGACCTTCGCCCCGTTCGCCGAGTCATCGACCGAGGCAATATCGATGCGCAGCTCTAAGTCGCATGGGTCGCCATCGGCGTCGACCGCGGCCGATTTCCATGTGCAGATGGCACAACCTGTCTGGGGGCCGTTCTCCTTGTCCGGTCGCTTGGTATCCACGACTATCGAGTCGACCGTATTGCGGTGAAGGCATCCCGAGGTTCGGACCGTGGCGTGTGCGAGCGAAAAACGTTGGCAGGTGACGATACCCGACGAATCCGCCACGGGGTTCAGAGCTTGCGGTGAGGAGTTTGCCGTGGCGGGCGTCGCCCAAGCGGCGAGAGGCATACCGCTCGCCAGTGCGCTGCAGAGCGCGGCAACGGGCAAAAGGTTTTTGGGTGCCATGGTTCTCCTATCTATTCCGCGTACTCCGGTTATGCTTGGCTATTGGTTGCGTTTGATGTGCAGGCCAAGGCACGTCAGTCCTGCTCCCACCGTGGCGGCGCCCACCGCAATGAGTTGCCGGGTGTCGCTCGTCTGAGCGAGCGGCTCGTGACGGCTGCCGCGATTAAGGCCCGAAAGGTCGACGGTCACTTCTGTGGCCGCCTGCGCTTGCTCTTGTTGAGCAAAGGCCATGGCAGGTGCGGACGCCAAGATGCCGACGATGGCGGCCAGTGCAAGCGCCTTAGGACGTGGCGTGCGCACCGGGCTCGACCGTCCAGGTGATGCTTGCCACTTGGTCTCCCGTACCGGTGGCGTGGTAGATGTCACGCGTGACGCGGGCGACGTGGCCGCTCACATTGAGCTTGATTTTGTCCGTTCCGTCGGCAATGCCCTGGTACTTCATGTCGAAGTTTGCGTCTTTGGAAAGATCGAGGCCCGTAGTCTGAGTCGCCGAGCTGACATCCTTTTCTGCCTTATCGGGGCCAACCTTAAAATCGATGGAGTTCTGGGCCGAGCCCGTCTTTGCGTCTGCAACGATTGTCCAGTCATTCTTGGCCGTGACCTTCATGTTGGTGACGTGGATGCCGTATGCCGAGAGGTTGTCGATGGTAATCGTCTTGTCGGAGGGTCCTACAAGCGTTCCGTCGGCTTTGGCGGCAAAGGGGATGACCGTTGGCGCCTTAAACGAAACATTGCTAATGTCGGCCTTCACCGTCACATCGGTGGTTCCAACGCGCACCTCTGCCATGGCCGCCGTTGGCGCGGCGCCCATCGCAAGTGCGAGCGTAAGCCCTGCGCCCACGGCGAGTGCCCTGGCTCCGCTCAGGTTCATGGGTGTGTTCATAATCGATCCTTTCTGCTCGTCACGGACTGCTTCCGTGATGGTTGGACGAATGGGGGCAGGGTGCTGCCCCTGCGAGCGCGTCGGCCGCTAGCCTTCTGCCTGGGCCACCCGCACTTTGACGCGCGTCGGATTGCCATGGGTGTCGTAGGTCTTGGCATCGAGTGCCTGAATCTCGATATATGCCTCGCCTTCTTGGATATCGCCGGCGGGGCAGGTCTCAACCGTCTTGCCGGCTTCGACCACACCGGACTCATAGATGGTCTCGTCGTTTTGAATCACACGGAAGCGCTGGGGAAACTTGTTGTCTTGGACGTTTTGCACGTTGACGCGCAGCTTGCCGCCTTCCTGCAACTGTGCGACCGGCGCGACCGAGATCGTCATCATGTTGTCGCGGACGATGGCGTCGAGCTCATCCTGGATTTCTTGGCGCGATTTACCTTCTGCCGTCGTGACTGAGGCGCCCGCTTCGGGCACGGGCTGCGACTGCCATGCGTATAGCCCTACGGCGATGAGGGCGCAGACGATAGCCAGGCAGACAACGACGAGTTTCTTGCGACGCCCCAGTCCTGCAAGGCGGGGCGGCTTCTTCGCGCTCATGCGGCGTCCTTGGTGGTGTAGACGCGTGCGAACGTGGACGGGTCCGCTCCAAAGAGCATGTGAAGCATCAGGCGGCGCGAATAGATGAGCTCGTCGAAGTCGTGAGGGAGCTCGATGTTGTGGATACGCGCGATGTGGTGGGCGAGCGCCGAGAACGACTCGGGGTCGCAGATAACATCGGTGGTGACGTGGTAGACCGCCGTATCGGGGAACGCCTCTTCGTCGAAAGGCAGGAGATAGGGATCGTCGTCGACCTCGATGGCGACGCCGTACTGGGGCCAGTAATATGCCATGGGAACCTCCCTGCTTCTGGGGCCAAAACTTCCATTGGTTTTGGCTGTCGATGTCGACCGTATCAGTCACTACTTGACCAATTTCTGACCAAATGCTTGACGGATTGACATCTCCGCAGGTAAAAGATGGCAAAAATAACTTCAACTTTTTTCGAGCGACAATTGCGTGGTCGCTGGCGGTAAAGCGACATGTGTCAAAAGCATCGTCTGCCGAGGAAACCTTGCCGCTCGCCGAATTGCACGAACGTAAAAATCGCCAATTATGGAGACGGTCTCGAACACGTCGACGAAACGATGCGGTAACATCTCCCTGCAAACACTGTAGTTAGCTAAAGGGGGAGTTCGCGTGTCGGCAACTATCAAACCCTTCACCGACGAGTTCGAAGAGTATGGCCGCGATGAGTCTCGCACATCGGGCGAGGCCTCGAGCATCTCGTTTCCGACAACGGAGGACGAGGTCCGCGCCATTTTGAAAAAGCTCCATGCCGAGCGTGTCCCGGTGACGGTTCAGGGCGCCCGGACCGGTCTTGCCGCCGGCGCCGTGCCTCATGGCGGTCACGTTCTCAATACTTCCCGCATGAATCGCTACCTAGGCATTCGCCGCGATGAGCAGGGCCGCTTTCTTTTGCGTGTGGCGCCCGGCGTCGTGCTGTCTGAGCTACGCAAGCAACTGGGCAAGAAAGTGCTGCCGACTGTCGGCTGGGACCAGGCATCGCTTGAGGCCTACGAGGAGTTCCAGGAAGCCCCCGAGCAATTCTTTCCTACCGATCCCACCGAGGCATCTGCCTGTCTGGGCGGCATGGCGGCATGCAACGCTTCCGGCGCCCGTAGCTACGCTTACGGCCCCATGCGCCCTCACGTCACGGGCCTTCATGTCGTGCTGGCCGATGGCGACCTGCTCGAGCTTCACCGTGGCGAGGTTTTTGCGCAGGGTCGTCGCCTTTCGCTCGTCACGGTGCAGGGCCGCACGCTCGAGCTTGACCTTCCCGGCTACACCATGCCCAAGACCAAAAATGCTTCGGGCTATTTCGTTGCTGACGATATGGATGCCATCGATCTGTTTATCGGTGCGTGTGGCACACTCGGCGTCATCACCGAGCTCGAGATTGCCCTGCAGACGGCGCCTGCGGTCGTTTGGGGCGTGAGCTGCTTCTTTGACAGCGAAGACAAGGCCGTGTCCTTCACCGATTCCGTGCGTCCCGTCCTGTCCCACGCGGCTGCCATCGAATATTTCGATGCGGGCGCCCTGGATATACTGCGTCGTCAGCGTGAGCAGTCGACCGCGTTCGCCTCGCTGCCGGCGCTCGACAAAGACGCCAAGGTCTGTGTCTACGTGGAGCTCGACTGCGACGACGAAGTCCAAGCGACTGAGGAGCTGTATCACTTGGGGTGGGTACTGGAGCTTGCGGGCGGCAGCGACGATGCGACATGGGTCGCGCGCACCGAGGTCGATCGCGAGTGTCAGCGATTCTTCCGCCATGCGGTGCCCGAGAGCGTCAACATGCTCATCGACGAGCGTCGCCGCACGGATCCCACCATCACCAAACTGGGCTCGGACATGTCGGTGCCCAACGCACGCTTGGCCGATGTCATCGCCCTTTATCGTCGCACGTTGGCCGAAAGTGGGCTTGAATCTGCCGCCTGGGGGCACATCGGTAACAACCATCTGCATGTGAACATTCTGCCGCGCGATGCGCAGGATTACCGCCGCGGCGGAGAACTCTTTGCCCAGTGGGCTTCCGAGGTCACGGTCATGGGCGGCGCCGTCTCCGCCGAACACGGCGTCGGCAAGATCAAGGCGGGCTTCTTGGAGACGATGTACGGTCACGAGGCCATGGTCGAGTCGGCGCGGCTCAAGCTCCAGCTCGATCCTGCCGGGCAGCTGGGTCGCGGTAACCTGTTTTCGGAGAAGCTCTTGGATGAGCTCGTCCAGAAAGGGGGTGCGTGAAGATGAGCGATTTCCATATGGTGGTGTGCGTCAAGGCGGTGCCGGGCAGCACCGAGGTCAAGATGGACCCCAAGACCAATACCATCGTGCGCGATGGCAAACAGGCGGTCATTAATCCCTTTGACGCGAGCGCTTTGGAATGCGCGCTGGCGCTGAAGGACGACTTTATCGGCTTTGGCATGGACGTGCGCGTAACGGTGGTGTCGATGGGCATCCCCGCGACTGAATCGCTATTGCGCGACTGCATCGCCCGTGGCGCCGATGACGCACTGCTGCTAACCGATTGCGCCTTTGCAGGTGCCGATACCCTGGCAACCACCTATGCCCTCAAGTGCGGCATCGAGGCGCTCGACGAGGACTTCGACCTGCTCATCTGCGGCAAGATGGCGGTGGACGGCGATACGGCCCAGATTGGTCCCGAGCTTGCCGGTGCCTTTGAGATTCCCTGCGTGACCGACGTGAGCTGCGTGCAGAGCGCGGGCTTTACGACCTGTGGTTCACTGGCGCTTGTTCACGGCTGCGATGCCGGCGAGGAGACGGTGTATCTGGAGATGCCGTGCGCGATGACGACTGCCAAGGAGATTGGCCAGCTGCGCATGCCGAGCATTGCCGGTATTCGTGCGGCCGAGGAGGCGGACGTGCGCGTGGTCAACGCTGCCGACGTGAACGCCGACCCCGCGCGCTGCGGCCTTGCCGGCTCACCGACACAGGTCGTTCGATCGTTTGTGCCCGACCGCGACCAAACGTGCGAGGCCGTTGACGGAACGGCGTCCGAGCAGGCGGCAAAACTTGCCAAGATTATCGAGGGGGTGGCATAGATGAGCGGACTGATTATCGATAGCGAAGCCTGTATCGGCTGCGGTCGCTGCGTTCGCGCCTGTGCCTCTGGCGGCATCGTAGTGGAAGGCGAGCGGCCCAACCGTTGCGCCCGCGTAACCGACGGCTGCATCCTATGCGGCGGGTGCGTCGACGCTTGCCCCGTCAATGCCATTTCGATCGAGCGCGACGAGGCCGCCGGCGCGGTTGACCTCGATGCGTATCGAGATATCTGGGTATTCGTTCAGACCGACGAACACGATGTCGTGGCCCCGGTGGCCTACGAGCTCATGGGCAAGGGCCGCGAGCTTGCCGATGCCCGTGGTTGCCGTCTGGTGGCACTGGTCGGTATGGGCCCCGAGGGTTCTCTCGGTGACCTGGAGCATCTGGTTTGCGCCGGTGCAGACGAGGTCCTGGTCTGTCGCGACGAGCGCCTGCGCCAGAACGACGCGGGGGTCTACGCCTGGCTAATCTGTGATTTGGTGGCAGAGCACAAGCCCGAGGCCATTCTGTACGGTGCGACCGCCTTTGGCCGCGAACTGGCGCCTGGCGTTGCCGTGCGTTTGCAGACGGGCCTTACGGCCGACTGCACCGTGCTTTCGATGGATACGGAGACGGGCCTGCTGCAGCAGACGCGCCCGGCGTTTGGCGGCAACTTGATGGCCACCATCATTTGCCCCAACCACCGTCCTCAGATGGCAACGGTGCGCCCCGGCATCTTTAAGGCGCCCGAGTTTGACTACAGCCGCTCTGGCACGATTACCCAGGTATCCCTTGCGGAAGACGCCAAGACTCGTGTCGAGATCTCGATTCCCGCCGAGGAGTGGGGGCAGCAGGCTTCGATCGCCGATGCCGAGCGCCTGGTCGTGGTGGGTCGCGGCATTGGTTCCAAGAAAAACCTGCCGCTGATGCGGAAGCTCGCCGAGGCTCTGGGAGCCGAGCTTGGCTGCACGCGACCTGTCGTGGAGGCCGGCTGGTTGGAGTATCGCCATCAGATTGGCCAGACGGGCGTATCGGTTTCGCCCAAGCTTCTCGTGAGTATCGGTGTTTCGGGCGCTATCCAGCATCTTGCCGGCATCGGTGGGGCGGAGTGCATTATCGCCATCAACGAGGACCCGGATGCTCCCATCTTTGGTGCTGCCCAGTACAAGGTTGTCGGCGATGCCGTTGAGGTCGTCGAGGAGCTGCTGGCCCAGCTTGAGCGCTAGACGCGCGCCAGCCAGTCGCGCATCTCGTCCTTTAGGCGCCCCCAGGTCGCCTGCGTGGCGGGATCGGTAAAGGGGCGCGTAATGCCAAAGGGCGCGTCGAGCAGGCGGTAGATATCGCCCTGCTCGCGTGCCAGCGCGCGGCTCGCCGGATAGACGAGCTCAAACATAAAGCAGATGAGTCCCACCAGGTAGTCTGCGGGCTCGTCGCGTTCATCGCGTGCGACGCAGCGGTGCTCGTCAAAGGCGGTAAGCGCCGGTGTCGAGAAGCGGCTGGCGAGGAACGTGTTCTCATCCACCTTGAGGATGGTGTCGACGGTGCTGTCGGCGATGGTGCGCATAATGTCGATTTTGTCGCCATCGCGTACGATATCGCAGAAGCACCGTGTACGCTCGTCGAGTTGTGCCGGCAGGCGAAAGTCACTGTGATAGGCGATGCTCGCGCGGATGAGCTCGTCGTGCTCTTCGGTCTCGATAAAATCTCGGATGCTTGTTGTGGCGGGCGCGTCGTCGGGGTTCTCGCCAAAGAGGACCTCGACGCCCAACGCCGCATGGCTCATGCTTTCGGCATCCTTAAACGTATCCCAGCGTCGCAGCTGCTCAAAGCGGCCCATATCGTGCAGCAGGCCGCAAAGCCAAGCTAGGTCAATGTCCTGCGGTGACCAGCCCTGCTCACGTGCCACGGTATCGCACGCTTCCGCCACGTGATAGGTGTGTTCGATCTTGAGTGCGATGCGCGGATTGGCGGCATCGTAAGCATCGGTATAGCGTTTGAAGGCCGCGGTCGCCCGGGCCCGATCGATAGCTGTCATAATGACTTCCTAAAAAGCTGTGTCTTTCGATCCGGTGGCAATTGTAGGTGAACTCGGTTACTGCCGGGCGATGATTCTGCCATGTCGTTGCCTGACCCAACGAATCGAATTTCTCACCGAGCCGGTCTGCTTCTTCTGGTACCATGGTCAAACTTTACTGTAGCAAAGCGTGACGTGGGCTTTTGTTCTGCGTCAGCGGAAATGGGGGTTTCATGGCACAGGAAGCGACCGCCAACGAGCAAAAGAAATTCAAGATACCGCGTATCCCGGGTGACATCATGATCTATCCCATGATCGTTGGCCTTTTGCTCAACACTTTCTGTCCGCAGGTCTTTGAGATCGGCGGCTTCTTTACGGCTGCCTGCCGCGGCGGCTCCAATACCATCGTCGCTGCGATCCTGCTCTTCGTGGGTGCCGGCATCAGCTTTAAGTCCACGCCGGGCGCTATCAAGACCGGCATCGTCGTACTGATCCCCAAGCTTGTTGTTGCGGCCGCCCTTGGCTTGGGTGTGGCATATTTCTTTAACGATAACTTCCTGGGCCTGAGCTCCGTGTCTATCATCGGCGGCATCACGTTTTGCAACATGGCGCTCTATACGGGCATTATGGGCGAGTTCGGCGATGAGTCCGAACAGGGCGCTGTCGGTATCCTGTTCTTTACGGCCGGCCCCGCCGTCACGATGATCATCCTCGGTGTCTCGGGTCTCGCCAACATCCCCGTCGGCACCATCATCGGATCCATCCTGCCGCTTGTTATCGGCATGGTCCTGGGCAACTTGTTCCCGTTTATCAAGAACCTGCTGGTCCCCGGCGCCAATCCCGCGATCGCTGTCATCGGTTTTCAGCTCGGTGCGTCCATGAGCCTTTCGAGCTTTATCACCGGCGGTATTTCGGGCATCCTGCTGGGCCTCATCACGCTCTTTATCGTCGGTCCCATTACCTTTGCCTTCGAGCGCTTGTGTGGCGGCAACGGTAAGGCGGCTGTGGCATGCTCCACCATTGCCGGCACGGCCATGACCACGCCGGTCGCCCTCGCCGAGGTCGCCCCGCGCTATGCCGAGCTTGCGCCCACCGCGTATGCGCAGATCGCCACCGCCGTCATCATCACGGCAATCATGGCCCCGATTCTGACTGGCTGGGTCGATAAGAAGTTCTGCCACGGCAAAGAGAATCTGTCGCCTGCCGGTGTCGAGGCCATCGAGGAGGCCGTCGCGACCGACATCGATGGCGAGTAATCGTCGACGCGAGTCAATCAAGCCGGCGTGCAATTCGCGCCGTTTGAGCGCCCGAACGAAAGCTGTCTTGCAGTGACGTTCGGGCGCTCTGCTATTATTCCCCTTACCCCTGCGGAGTAGGGGTGTTTATTGTCCAGACACGAATCGGGCGATTCTGACCACTTGGATATTGAAGGGATGGCGTCTAGTGGTTAAGGCACTCAAGATTGAGATATTCCTGCTATGCATGATTGTTCTTATCGGGCTTGCCGCACGAAGCCGCCGCTCCTTGTTCTCGAGCACCCAGCAGCTCTTGTTTAGCATGCTCGGCTACACGTCTGCTGCCTACATTTTCTTCGATATGATCTGGACGCTCTCAGACGGCGTGAGCACTCCTGTAGGCACCACGGCCAACTGGATTTCCAATGCGGTTTCGTTTTCGCTGTTCGCCATCGCGTGCCTCATTTGGTTTTTCTATTCCGAGACGATGCAGGGCTCTCGCCTTTTGACCGCGCGCTATAGGGTGGCGCTCGTGACGTTGCCAACCGTATTGGTGGTCGTGCTGGCATTTGCCAGCTACTGGACGCACACTATGTTCTATATCGATGCGCAGGGCGTATATCGTCGCGGAGCGCTTTATATGATTCAACCTATCGTTAGCTACTGCTACATCATATATACGTCCTTGCATGCCTTTATTCAGGCTCGAAAAGTCGAAAGCCTGCAAACGAAGGCCATTTATCGCACTCTCGCCTTTTTTGTGGTTCCCGCTCTGGTGGGCGGTACCTTCCAGGTTTTGTTTTCGGTACCGGGCCTTTGTGTCGGTATAACGCTGAGCATCCTGCTGCTCTACATCATCTACCAGGAGCAGCTGATCTCGACCGACCCGTTGACTGGCCTTAACAATCGCAACCGTTTTGAGACCTATATGCTGTCGCTGTTCTCGGGTGCTGATCAGGCCGATGATGTGTATCTGCTTATGATGGACGCCGACGGCTTTAAGCTGATTAACGATCGCTATGGACATGTGGAGGGCGACCATGCTCTCCAGGTCATATCTGCTACGCTCAAAGAGGTCTGCTCGGCGTCTGGTGGTTTTATCGCACGTTATGGCGGCGATGAGTTCGTGGTGCTCCAGAAGGCTGCGGCGGAACAGGACATCATGGACCTGTGTTCGGCGATTAACGACGAGCTCGCTCGTGCCGAGGTGCCGTATGCATTGCGGATGTCCATCGGTTACGCGCGGGTCGGCGATAGTGTTGATACCTGGCAAGACTTACTTCGCGCTGCCGATGCGGAGCTCTACCGCGTCAAGGCCGAGAAAAAGAAAGCCGGCGTCCAGATACGCTAGAAAAAAGGGGCGCATGCTTGCGTGCGTGGCGGCCCTCAGCTCACCGATGTACTCCATTAAGCTAAAGTACATGAATCCCCTCTGCTAAATAAGGGCAGTTCATTAAGCTTTTTTGGGTTTGTTGACGATGATGATGCCGCTGCAGACCAACAGCAGGGCAACGATGACGGTAACGGGGCTCGTGCCAGCGCCCTCGCCGAGCAGCAGCGCGCTCAGCAGCACACCAAAGACGGGGTTCATAAACCCAAAGACCGAGACGCGACTGACGGGGTTGACGGCAAGTAGGCGCGACCACAGCGAGTAGGCGACCGCGGAGATAAGCGCCATGTAGATGATGAGCGCGATGGCGGGGGCAATCGCCGTGGGGGAGAGCGCGCCACCCATCAAAAAGCCGATGGCGGTGAGGACCAGGCCGCCGACCAAGAACTGCCACCCGGCAAGTAAGACGCCGTCGTGCTCGCGCGAGAAGATACCGATCAGGCAGGTCGAAAGGGCACCCGCGACGGTGGAGGCCAGGATAAAGCCCTCGCCGTCGAGCGTAAAGCCAAAGGTGCCGTCCGCGCCCGAAAGGTTGACGAGCGCGACACCGGCAAAGCCCAGTACGCAGCCGAGCACCTTGGCCGTATTGAGCTTCTCGGTGCGAAACGCCAGAGCGGCAAAGAGGATGGCTAGGAAGTTGGCGCTGGCCTCGATGATGGAACTTGACATGGCACTGGCGCGCGAGAGTCCCAGGTAGAAAAAGAAGTACTGCCCGATAGTCTGGAAGAGCGACAGGATGCATATGGGCTTGATATCGCGTACCTGTGGGACGAGCGGTCGGCGCTGGGCTGCGCTCATGCCGATAATGACCGACATGCCGGCAAGGGTGAAGCGCAGACCGGCGAAGAGCAGCTGCGAGGCGCTGTCGTGCGCCGGGATGCCAAAGAGGCCGTAGCCGATCTTGATGCAGGGAAAGGCCGATCCCCAGAGCGCGCAGCAAACGAGACAGCCCAGGATGAGTCCGGGCAGGGTGGCGAGATACGGCTTGCGGCTTTCCATGATGTCCTTCCTACATGCGCGAAGCAAAAAAGAACCCGCCACCGGGCGTGCCGGTGGCGGGTGATGTTACCCGAAGGGATTGTACCCGATGGGAAAGGTTTAAGCGAAGTAGGCTACGCCGCTCTCAAAGATCGGCATGAACTTGTCGCCGGGGACATGCTCAGGCACGTTGCGGTACAGGTTGTCGCCGCGGCGCTCGGCATGGCCCATCTTGCCCAGGACACGGCCGTCGGGGCTCGTGATGCCCTCGATGGCGAGTGCGGAGCCGTTGGGGTTGACGGAAAGATCCATGCTGGGCTTGCCGTCCTCGCCCACGTACTGCGTGGCGACCTGGCCGTTGGCGATCAGCTGGGCGAGCACCTCGTCGTTGGCGACAAAGCGGCCCTCGCCGTGGCTGATGGCGACGGTGTAGGGGTCGTCCAGGCTGCACTGCGACAGCCACGGGGACAAGTTGGACGAGATGCGGGTGCGCACCAGACGGCTCTGGTGGCGACCGATGGTGTTGAACGTCAACGTGGGCGCATCGGGCGTGGCGTCGACGATGTCGCCGTAGGGCACCAGGCCGAGCTTGATCAGGGCCTGGAAGCCGTTGCAGATACCCAGCATCAGACCATCGCGGGCCTTGAGCAGGTCGCGGACTGCCTCGGTGACCTCGGGAGCGCGGAAGAACGCCGTGATGAACTTGGCGGAGCCGTCGGGCTCGTCGCCGCCCGAGAAGCCGCCGGGGATCATGACGATCTGGCTTGCGCGGATGCGGCGGGCAAGCTCGTGGGTGCTCTCGGCGACGGCCTCGGGCGTGAGGTTGTTGATCACGAAGGTGTCGGCCTCGGCGCCGGCGGCGCGGAAGGCACGGGCGCTATCGTACTCGCAGTTGTTGCCGGGGAACACGGGGATAACCACGCGCGGGCGGGCGATCTTGGCGCCGCCGTACACGTGGATGTCCTTGGCGCGGAAGTCGATGGTCTCGACCTCGGGGGTCTCGTCGGCGCTGCGGTAGGCGAAGACGCCCTCGATGCCGCTCTCCCAGGCCTCCTGGAGCTCGGAGAGCTCGATGACTTCGGAGCCGGTGTCGATGACATAGCCCTCGACGGTGGTGCCCAGGGGCTCGACGACAACGCCGTCGGCGACCTCGGGCAGCTCGGCGTCCTCGGCGAGCTCGACGATAAAGCTGCCGTAGAGCGGGGCGAAGAGGCTCTCCACGTCCACATCCTCGGCAAGCTCGATACCGATCTGGTTGCCGACGCACATCTTAAAGAGGCTCTCGGCGCCGCAGCCGTAGCCGGGCGTGGAGACAGCCAGGGCGTCACCGGTGGCGGTGAGCGCCTCGACGGCGTCAAACGCGGCGAGCAGCTGCTGGGCGTCGGGGCGGTAGTCCTCGCCATAGGTGGCGGGGGCGATGCGTACGACGCGATGCGTCAGGCCCTTGAACTCAGGGGAGACGGCGCGCGCCGCGCGGCCCACGGCCACAGCGAAGCTGATCAGAGTCGGCGGAACGTTGAGCTCGCCGGCCTCGTCCTCAAACGAGCCACTCATGGAGTCCTTGCCGCCGATGGCGCCGGCACCCAGGTCGACCTGGGCCATAAGGGCGCCCAGGACGGCTGCCGTGGGCTTGCCCCAGCGCTCGGCCTCGGTGCGCAGACGCTCGAAGTACTCCTGGAAGGAGAGATAGGCGCGCTTGTGCTCAAAGCCGGCAGCCACGAGCTTGGCGATGGACTCGACCACGGACAGGTAGGCGCCAGCAAACTGGTCGGCTTCCATCAGGTAGGGGTTGAAGCCCCATGCCATAGCGCTCGCCGTGGTGGTCTCGCCGTCCACGGGGAACTTGGCGACCATGGCAGAGCTGGGGGTGAGTTGCGTCTTGCCGCCAAAGGGCATGAGCACGGTCGCGGCGCCGATGGTGGAGTCAAAGCGCTCGGAAAGGCCCTTGTTGGAGGCGACGTTGAGGTCGGTGACAAGCGAGGTCATGCGCTCGGCAAGCGTGGTGCCGGCCCAGCTGGGCTGCCACACGCTGCGGGCGCACACGTGAGCGACCTGGTGCTTGGGCGCGCCGTTGGAGTTGAGGAACTCGCGGGAGAGGTCGACGATGGCGACACCGTTCCAGGCCATGCGCATACGCGGCTCGGCGGTAACCTCGGCGATAACGGTCGCCTCGAGGTTCTCCTCGGCGGCGTAGCCCATGAACTCCTCGACGTCACCGTCGGCGACGGCGCAGGCCATACGCTCCTGGGACTCGGAAATGGCGAGCTCGGTGCCGTCCAGGCCGTCGTACTTCTTGGTCACGGTGTCCAGGTCGACATACAGGCCGTCGGCAAGTTCGCCTACGGCGACCGAGACGCCGCCGGCGCCAAAGTCGTTGCAGCGCTTGATCAGGCGGCAGGCGTCGCCGCGGCGGAACAGACGCTGCAGCTTGCGCTCGACCGGGGCGTTGCCCTTCTGGACCTCGGCGCCCGAGGTCTCGATGGACTCGGTGTTCTGGGTCTTGGAGGAGCCGGTGGCACCGCCGATGCCGTCACGGCCGGTGCGGCCGCCCAGCAGGATGATCTTGTCGGTGGGGGCGGGGCACTCGCGGCGCACGTGGTTTGCCGGGGTAGCGCCCACGACGGCGCCGACCTCCATGCGCTTGGCCACGTAGCCGGGGTGATAGAGCTCGTTGACCTGGCCGGTGGCAAGGCCGATCTGGTTGCCGTAGCTGGAGTAGCCGGCGGCAGCGGTGGTTACGAGCTTGCGCTGCGGCAGCTTGCCCTCGAGCGTCTCGGAAACCGGGACGGTGGGATCGCCGGCGCCGGTGACGCGCATGGCCTGGTACACGTAGCTGCGGCCCGAGAGCGGGTCGCGGATGGCGCCGCCCACGCAGGTGGCGGCACCGCCGAAGGGCTCGATCTCGGTCGGGTGGTTGTGGGTCTCGTTCTTAAACAGGAACAGCCAGTCCTGGTCCTCGCCGTCGACATCGACCTTCACCTTGACGGTGCAGGCGTTGATCTCCTCGGACTCGTCGACATCGGTCATAACGCCGGTCTTCTTAAGGTACTTGGCTCCGATGGTGCCCATGTCCATGAGGCAGACGGGCTTGGCGTCGCGACCGAGCTCGTGGCGCATCTCCATGTAGCGGTCGAAGGCCTGCTGCACCACGGCGTCGTCGATCGTCACGTCGTCCAGGACGGTGCCGAAGGTGGTGTGGCGGCAGTGGTCGGACCAGTAGGTGTCGATCACGCGGATCTCGGTGATGGTGGGGTCGCGATCCTCATCGCGGAAGTACTGCTGGCAGAAGGCGATGTCCGCCTCGTCCATGGCAAGACCGCGCTCGGAAATAAAGGCGGCAAGGCCGGCCTCATCGAGCTCGCGGAAGCCGTCGAGCACTTCGACAGGCTGGGGCTCGGGGGTCTCCATGTACAGCGTCTCGGGCAGGTCGAGCGAGGCGATGCGCGCCTCGACGGGGTTCACCACGTAGTGCTTGATGGCCTCGATGGCGGCCTCGTCCAGGGCGCCCGAGATCATATAGACCTTGGCGGAGCGCACGGCGGGGCGCTCGCCCTGGCTGATGAGCTGCACGCACTCGCTGGCGGAGTCGGCGCGCTGGTCAAACTGGCCAGGCAGGAATTCGACGGCAAAGACGGCGCCATCGCTTGCGGGGAGCTCGTCGTAGGTCACATCGACCTGGGGCTCGCTAAAGACGGTCGGCACGCAGGAGCGGAAAAGCTCCTCGTCGATGCCCTCGACGTCGTAGCGGTTGATGATCCTCAGGGCCTCGATGCCCTTGATGCCGAGAATCTCGGTCAGCTCGCCCTTGAGCTGCTGAGCCTCGACGTCGAACCCGGGTTTCTTCTCCACGTAGATACGAGAGACCATTGGTTCCTGCCTTCCTGATCGGTTGGGCGTACGGTACGGTATGCGGCAGCGGTCGGTTTGCGGGGTCTGCCCTGCGGTCGCCTTGAGCCACATGTTTGTAAACCTCACTATGATACGACAGCTCGCGGCGCGTTGAGGACGGCGAGGGTGCTACAGTGATGCGCAAACAAGAGAAAGGCATCACATGGCATTCGTTTCACTCGCCATCATCGCGCTCGTGGCCTTTGCAAGCCCCTTCATCGCCTCGGCGATTCCCGGAAAGCCCGTTCCCGAGACGGTCTTTTTGCTCGTGTTCGGTGCTGTGCTGGGCCCGCATATGCTCGGCGTCATCCATGTAGATGCCGAGGTCTCGCTCGTGTCCGAGCTCGGTCTGGCCTTTTTGTTCCTGCTCGCCGGCTTTGAGATCGACCCCAAGAGCATCACGGGCGTCGAGGGGCGCTACGGCTTGGCGACGTGGGTCGTCACGTTTGGTATCGCCTGGCTTGCCGTGCGCTTTACCCCGTGGTTCTCGGTCAGTCATTTCGACGGTATCGCCGTGACGCTTGCCCTCACTTCTACGGCGCTCGGCACGCTCGTGCCCATCATGCGTGAGCGCTCGCTCACCGGCACGCGCGTGGGCGACTCGATTCTTGCGTATGGCACCTGGGGCGAGCTCGGCCCCGTGCTCGCCATGTCGGTGCTGCTGTCTGCCCGCACCGGCATCCAGACGCTTGTAATCCTTGGCTTGTTTGCGGTGGTCTGCGTGTTGCTGGCCGTGGTCCCAAGCCGCTCCAAGCGCGTCGGCAGCCGCTTCTTTGCGTTTGTCGAGGAGCGCGCCGATACCACGTCGCAGACCTTCGTGCGCCTGACGGTGCTCATCCTGGTCACGCTCGTGGCGTTCTCGGCCGTCTTTGACCTCGACATCGTGTTGGGTTCTTTTGCCGCCGGCTTTGTCTTGCGCTATATCATCCCCGAGGGCAACCATACGCTCGAGACCAAGCTCGACGGCCTGGCCTACGGCTTTTTGATTCCGGTGTTCTTCACCGTATCGGGCGCAAAGATCGACCTGACGGCCGTGGCGTCGCGCCCGGGCTTGCTCGCGGGCTTTATCGTGGCGTTGCTGATTATTCGCGCCGTGCCCATCCTCATCTCTATGGGCATTTGTCCTGCGACGCGCGATGTGTCGGCGTATGGCCGCATTACCGTGGCCCTGTACTGCACCACGGCTCTGCCGATCATCGTTGCCGTGACAAGCGTTGCCGTCAACGCGGGCGCGCTGTCGCAAGATATTGCGTCGGTCATGGTTGCCGCCGGTGCCATCACGGTGTTCTTGATGCCGCTGCTCGCGCAGCTCTTCTACCGCGTGGTCGACGCTGCGCCGGTCGCTGCCGTGGCAGAGGTTGCCGAGCATCCATCCGATGCGCTCGACATTCTGCGCGCCCATCACGATTTGGCGAGTCTGCTCGCACGAGAGCACGAGCTGCTGACCTCGCATGGCCATGGTCGCGTATTCGAGGGCCTGCCTACGCTCGATACGATTGCCGATCGCCTCTCGGCCGAGGCGGCAAGCGGGCACATCGATGCCCGTATCGTGGACGCGGCGCACCTGCTTGCCGATAAGACCTATGGAGACGAGGTTGACCCGTCCGAGCTGACTCCGCGTGAGCGCCGCCGCCTGGAGCGCGCCAAGTTCGCCGTGCACGAATACCGCCGCCGCATGCTGGAGCTCTACGCACGCGAAGAAGCCGAGGACGACGACGGCAAATAACGAAATGCTTCTCTAGGGGAAGGCGCATCCCACTTTAAAGACCCGAAACGGGACGCAGTTTCCGCATCGGCCCCCATCGGGAAGCCACATCCCAGAATGGACGCTCAGAGCGGGATGCAGTTTCCGCTTTGGACCCCTGCCGGAAAGCGCGTCCCAGTCTGAAGGTTCAAAATGGGATGCGCTTTCCGAAACAAAGGCCTTGGGGAAACTGTGTCCCGGAATGGGCGCTCAGAGTGGGATGTGGTTTCCATGAGAGACCCGTTGCGGAAACGGTGTCCCAGAATCGGCGTTCAAAACGGGGCACATTTTCCGAAACATGGCCCTGAGGGAAGCTGCGTCCCGGTCTGAGCCGGAATTCTGGGACACGGCTTCCAGTTCAAACAGAAGAAGGCGCGCTGCCTGCGGTTGATGCAGACAGCGCGCCTTTTGGTTGAGCAATATTGAGGCTGGGAGCTGTGGCTTATGGCCCCCTAGGAGCGGGCGGCTCCGTCGACGGGGAGCACGGCACCCGTAACATAGGAGGACATGTCGCTCGCCAGGAAAACAAAGGCGTTGGCGACATCCTCGGGCTCGCCCATGCGACCCAGCGGAATGGTGGCGATGATGGGCTTGATGACTTCTTCGGGCAGGTTGGCGACCATGTCGGTTTTGGTTACACCGGGTGCTACGGCATTGACGCGAATGCCCATGGGGGCGAGCTCGCGCGAGAGCGACTGGACCATGCCGTTAACGGCGAACTTGGACGTGGGGTAGCCAACGCCGGAGGGCTGACCGTACTTAGCGACCATCGAGCTCGTGGTGGTGATGGTGCCGCCGTGGCCGGCTTCGGTCATGATCTTGGCGGCAGCCTGGTGGCCATTAAAGACGGCAACGACGTTGAGGTCCATGACCTTTGCAAACTCCTCGGCCGTGTAGTCCAAAAGGGGCGAGCGCTGGGAGATGCCGGCATTGTTGACGACCGTGTCCAAGCCACCCATATCGGCGGCAGCCTGGGTAAAGGCGTCGGTTACGGCCTCGAGCGAGGTGAGGTCGCAGGAGCGGCCCCAGACCTTGGCCTCGGGATAGGCGGCCGTCAGCTTCTCAACGGCTGCGTCGGCAGTCTCCTGGCGCGAGCCAAAGACGGTGACGGCAGCGCCTTCCTCGATAAAACGGCAGGCGATGGCATAGCCGATACCGCGCGTGCCTCCGGTGATGATTGCTTTCTTGCCCTCGAGCAACATAGTGCTTCCTCTCATCGCGGGCGGACATTCGCAGCACAGCGTAGCGGTAGCCGGAATCGGCTGCGTTTGCATATCGGTGAACGGTAGCCCGCGTTACAGATGAACGGCTCGTGCAAATGCTGCTTTGCCGCCGTGCTTAGAAGCCGGATAGAAAAGGACTCCCGTCCCACATAGGACGGGAGCCCCCCGAGGCACGTATTGTTAAGCGGGTGTTGGACTAGTTCGCCATGACGCCTTCGGTCCAGGCCTCGACGTCCTCGATGCGCAGGACGTTGGCGACCTCGGCCACGCAGTCGACGCTGGCAAGCTCGGCGGCGGCAGCCTGGACGTCCTTCTCGAGCGCGCGGTGCGTCAGGAAGATAACCGAGCAGGCGTCGCTGACGCCCGACTTGCCGTCCTCGACCTGGTTGATGAGCGAGATCGAGATGTTGTGCTTGGCAAAGATGTCGACCGTCTCGGACAGGGCGCCCACGCGGTCGGCGACCTTCAGGCGCACATAGTACTTGGTCTGG
The DNA here is from genome assembly GCA_902465265.1 of uncultured Collinsella sp. Classification (GTDB taxonomy): domain Bacteria; phylum Actinomycetota; class Coriobacteriia; order Coriobacteriales; family Coriobacteriaceae; genus Collinsella. The sequence goes on from CABQMF010000004.1 coordinate 75,447, forward strand.
AGCTCGTCCATGGGCTTAAAGGCGAGGTTGTGGCCATAGGGCTCAATCTCGGGCAGCGGAGCCACGCCGCGGCTGATCTGCTCGGAGAGCGACAGGATATCGCCCACGACGGCGCTCGCGGTGGGGAAGGAGCCTGCGCCGGCACCGTAGAACATGGTCTCGCCCACGGCGTCGCCTACCACGTAGACAGCGTTCATGGCGCCGTTGACCTTGGCAAGCATGTGGTCGGCGGGGATCAGCGTGGGGTGCACGCGAACGTCGACGCCGGCGTCGGTGTTGCGGGCGATGCCGAGCAGCTTAATGGTGTAGCCGAGTTCGCGGGCCTGGGCGATGTCCTCGGCACCGATGGTACGGATACCCTGTTGGTACACATCGTCGGTGGTAACGCGGGTGCCAAAGCCGATGGAGGCGAGGATGGCCGTCTTGCTGGCGGCGTCGAAGCCGTCGACGTCGGCGGACGGGTCGGCCTCGGCATAGCCCTTGGCCTGTGCGTCGGCAAGCACGTCGGCGTAATCGGCGCCCTCGGCGTCCATGCGCGACAGGATGTAGTTGGTGGTGCCGTTGAGAATGCCGGCGATGGTCAGGATCTTGTTGCCCACCAGGTCGTGCTCGAGCGTGCTCACAATGGGGATGCCGCCGCCGCAGCTGGCCTCGCACTTAATCTGCACGCCGCACGCGCGCGCCTTCTCGGCGAGCGTCTCGACGTGACGGCCCAGCAGGGCCTTGTTGGCAGAGACGACGTGCTTGCCGTTCTCGAAGGCGGTGGTGAAGATTTCGGTTGCGGGATGCTCGCCGCCGATGAGCTCGACGACGATATCGACGGCGGGGTCGGTGACGACGTCATGCCAGTCACTCGTAAAGGCCTCGCGCTCAATACCGGCTGCATCGGCCTGCTCCCAGGCAAGCGCGCAGGCGCGGGTCAGCTTAAGGTCGATGCCGTAGGCTGCCAGGTACTCATCGTGGTGGCTCTTGATCAGACGGGCCACGCCGCCGCCGACGGTTCCCAGACCGATCAGACCGACGTTCACGGTGCGCAGGGGTTCGCTCATAGATAGCTCCTTCGTGCATCTTATGGATGGATTAACCGCTTAAAGGTTGAGTGCATTCTAGCGTGAACCGAGGGCGCGTGCTCGCCAGGCAACAGGAGTCGCACAAAGCGGCACCCCCGAAACGCTGCGGAAACATTGGAAACATGCTCGCTACAAACGGAATTCCGTAACAAACTGTCAACGTTTGCGCCATAAGGTTTGCCCCGTACCGCAAGACGGCCGCACTGCGGCCAGCGAAAAAGGGGGACACCATGTTCAACATCAACAGCACGCTCAGCCGTAGGAACTTTCTCGCCGGTGCCGCGGCGCTCGGCAGCACCGCCGCACTCGCTGGTTGCTCGTCGGGTGGCTCGGACGGCGGCTCCGCCGATGACGGCAAGACCTTCAAGATCGGTGTCATCGGCCCTCTGACCGGCGCCGCGGCAACCTATGGCGTTTCGGCCGAGAAGGGTGCCAAGCTCGCCGCCAAGGATTTCTCGACCAAGGACATCAAGCTTTCGCTTAAGTCCGAGGACGATGTCGCCGACGGAGAGAAGGCCATCAACGCCTTCAATACCCTGTGCGACTGGGGCATGCAGGCTCTCGTCGGCCCCGTCACGACTGGTGCTGCCGTCGCCGTCACGGGCGAGATTGCCGACGATATGCTCATGGTCACGCCCTCGGCCTCGTCGCTTGACGTCACCAAGGATAAGACCACGGTCTTTCAGGTTTGCTTCACCGATCCCACCATGGGCGCCAGCGCCGCGAAGTTCTTGGCCGAGAAGTACGCGGACGCCAAGATCGCCCTGTTCTACAACTCCGGCGATACGTATAGCTCGGGCGTTGCCGACGCTTTTGCCGAGCAGGCCAAGGCGTCCAAGCTCGACATCGTCGATACCGAGACCTTTAAGGACGACTCTTCCACGAGCTTTACCAACCAGCTCACCAAGGCCAAGGAGGCCGGTGCCACGCTTATCTTTGCCCCGATCTATTACACGCCGGCGTCCGTCCTGCTCAAGAACGCCAAGGACATGGGCTACGACATGACCCTCATGGGCACCGATGGCATGGATGGCCTGCTCTCTGTGGAAGGCTTCGATACCTCTCTTGCCGAGGGCGTGTTGCTCATGACCCCGTTTTCCGCCGACGATGAGAAGAACGCCGACTTCGTCAAGGCATATAAGGACGCCTACAATGAGACGCCCAACCAGTTTGCCGCCGATGCCTACGATTGCGTTCACGCGATTGTCGAGGCAATCGATAAGGCAGACATCGACATTACGGCCGACGGCGCCGATATTGCCGGTGATCTTGCCAAGGCCATGCGCAAGATCAAGATCGAGGGCCTGACGGGCGAGCTGACGTGGAACGACGAGGGCCAAGTCGAGAAGCCCGCTACGGCCTATGTGATTCAGGACGGCAAGTACATCGCCGCCTAGGTGCGCACAAAACGCGACCGGTGAGGCTGTTTTAATCAGGGTAGGGACGCTTGTAACAGAACGGAAACAATACTTTCACACAATAAAGTGGCTAAACTGCATAAACCGACAGAAATACGCATGAATATGAATATATGGACAAAACAAAAGAAAAGTTGAAATAATCGCCACTTTTCTCAACTAAAGCGTCTACTATTTTGCGAACGCCGAACACGGCGAAGGATGGCCTGTCGGGTTACCGAAACCCGACGAGATTTGAGAGGAGAGCCGCATGTCGAGCCTCACCGGTAAGTCATTGAACCCTGTTATGAATCGCAGGAGCGTTATCGCGAGCGCAGCAGGTCTGGGGGCGATGTCCATTCTAGCTGGCTGCTCCTCCAACGGCGGCGATAGCGGTTCCGCTTCGAGCGACGCTTCGTTTAAGATCGGCACCATCGGCCCGCTGACCGGCGCCAACGCGTCCTACGGCAAGTCCGTTACCCAGGGTGTCGAGCTCGGCTGCAAGGATTTCTCGACCAAGGAGCTGCCGCTTGCCAGCAAGGCCGAGGATGACCAGGCCGACGGCGAGAAGGCCGTCAACGCCTTCAACACCCTGCTCGACTGGGGCATGCAGGCCCTCGTCGGTCCGACCACCACGGGTGCGTCGGTTGCCGTTGCCGCAGAGTGCGGTAACGACCCCAAGACGTTCATGATCACCCCGTCCGCGTCCTCCGAGGACGTCACCGACGGCAAGGATTGCGTCTTCCAGGTTTGCTTCACCGACCCCAACCAGGGTGTCAACGCTGCCAAGTTCCTGGCAGAGAAATATGCGGACGAGAAGTTCGTGCTGTTCTATAACTCCGGCGACGCTTATTCTTCGGGCATCGCAGATTCCTTTAAGGCCCAGGCCGCTGAGTCCAAGCTCGAGATTGTCGACGAGGAGACCTTTAAGGACGACTCCGCCACGAGCTTTACCAACCAGCTGACCAAGGCCAAGCAGGCCGGCGCCACCATGATCTTTGCGCCGATCTACTACACGCCGGCGTCCGTCCTGCTCAAGAACGCCAAGGACATGGGCTACGACGTCAAGATGATGGGCTGCGATGGCATGGACGGCATCCTGGGCGTTGAGGGTTTCGACACCTCTCTTGCCGAGGGTCTGCTGCTCATGACCCCGTTCTCCGCCGACGACGAGAAGAACGCCGACTTCGTCAACGCTTACAAGGATAAGTACGGCGATACTCCCGACCAGTTTGCCGCCGACGCCTACGACGGCGTGCACGCGGTGGCCGAGGCCGTCAAGGAGGCCGGTCTTGGTGTCGACGCCGACCCGACCGAGGTCGCCGAGAAGCTGTCCAAGGCTATGCTCAAGATTACCGTTGACGGTCTGACCGGCAAGCTCACCTGGAACGATAAGGGCCAGGTCCAGAAGGAGCCCACGGCGTACGTCATCACCGACGGCAAGTACGTACAGGCCTAATTGGCCGCCTTACATAGAGCGGTTTTGATCCCAAGCAGGGGAGGTTTTGGCCTTCCCTGCTTGCTTGGTATCTAGGGACGATGTAACGTCCCTGTTTCATACATCAACTGGAAACCTATTCGAAAGGGGGATGTGGAACATGACGGTCTTTATCCAATACCTGGTCAACGGCCTGTCCATGGGCAGCGTCTACGCCATCATCGCGTTGGGCTACACCATGGTCTACGGTATCGCCAAGATGCTCAACTTCGCTCACGGCGACGTCATCATGGTCGGTGCCTATATCTCGTTCTGCGCCACGTCGTATCTCGGCCTCCCGGGCTGGGCATCTGTAATTCTCTCTTGTGTGGTCTGTACCGTTCTCGGTGTTCTCATCGAGGGTCTGGCCTATAAGCCGCTGCGTCAGGCGGGCCCGCTGGCCGTTCTGATCACGGCCATCGGCGTGTCCTACTTCCTGCAGAACGCCGCGCAGCTTCTGTGGGGTGCCACGCCCAAGAACTTCACTTCGCTCGTCACCTTCCAGGTGCCGGAGTTCTTGGCCAAGTTCAACGTAAGCGCCGTCTCGCTCGTCACCATCATCGCCTGCCTGGTTATCATGGCCGGCCTGATGTTCTTTACAGGTAAGACCAAGATGGGCAAGGCCATGCGCGCCGTGTCCGAGGACAAGGCCGCTGCTCAGCTCATGGGCATCAACGTCAACCGCACCATCTCGATGACGTTCGCCATCGGCTCCGCCCTTGCCGCCATCGCCGGTGTGCTCCTGTGCTCCTACTCGCCGGTGCTGCAGCCTACGACGGGCGCCATGCCTGGCATCAAGGCCTTCGACGCCGCCGTCTTCGGTGGCATCGGCTCCATCCCCGGCGCCTTTGTCGGCGGCATTCTCATCGGCATCATCGAGGCGATGGCACAGGCTTACATTTCCACGAGCCTTGCCAACTCCATCGTCTTTGGTGTTTTGATCATCGTCCTGCTCGTCAAGCCTGCCGGCCTCTTGGGCAAGTACGTCCCCGAGAAGGTGTAGGTGAGCGTTATGAAGTTTCTTAAAGACAAGCAGACGCGTCACGACTTTGTCACGTATGCCATGTGCATCGTGGCATTTGCCATCGTGTTCTTTATGCAGTCTAACCACATGATCCCGCGCATGATCGCCGGTCAGCTGGTTCCCATCACGGCCTATATCGTCATGGCCATTTCCCTTAACCTCGTCGTCGGCATCGCGGGCGACTTGTCGCTGGGCCACGCGGGCTTTATGAGTGTCGGTGCCTATACGGGCATCGTCACCGCGGTCGCCCTCGAGAGCGCCGTTCCCTCCGATCCGGTGCGCCTTATCATCAGCATCGTGGTCGGCGCTATCGCCGCTGCCATCTTGGGCTTCTTGATCGGTATCCCGGTCCTGCGCCTGAGCGGCGACTATCTGGCCATCGTGACCCTGGCTTTTGGCGAGATCATCAAAGAGATCGTCACTTGCCTTATCGTGGGTGTCGACTCGCGCGGCCTGCACGTGATCTTTAACATCACGGGCAACTCTACGATCGACGACCTGCACCTGCTCGAGGACGGCACCGCCATCATCAAGGGCGCCCAGGGCGCCTCGGGCGTGTCGACGTACTCGACTTTCCTCGCCGGTGCCATCCTGGTCATGGTCGCACTCGTGATTGTGCTCAACCTGGTTCGCAGCCGTACCGGCCGTGCCATCATGGCCGTGCGCGATAACAAGATTGCAGCCGAGTCCGTAGGCATCTCCGTCACCGAGTACCGCATGATCGCCTTTGTGGTTTCCGCTGCCCTCGCCGGTGCTGCCGGAGCCCTCTTCGGCGGTAACTTCTCGCAGCTCTCCGCCACCAAGTTCGACTTCAACACGTCCATCCTCATTCTGGTGTTCGTGGTCCTGGGCGGCCTGGGCAACATGCGCGGTTCCGTCATCGCGGCGGCGTTGCTCACGGTGCTTCCTGAGCTGCTCCGTCAGTTCTCGGACTACCGCATGCTCATCTACGCCATCGTGTTGATCCTGGTCATGATCTTTACCAACAACCCGCAGCTCAAGGCGTTCTTCGGTCGCGTCAAGGACCGCTTTGCTTCCAAGAAGGAGGTGGCAGCCGATGCCCAGTAAATTTGAGTTCAACAAGGGCAAGATGGTCCCGTATCCTTCTGGCGCCATCGTTCCCGACCGCGACCTGGGCGAGCGCCCGGCACTCGAGTGCATCCACCTGGGCATTGAGTTCGGTGGCCTTAAGGCAGTCGACGACTTTAGCCTGACTATCGGCAAGACCGAGATCGCCGGCCTGATCGGCCCCAACGGTGCCGGCAAGACCACGGTCTTCAACCTGCTCACCAAGGTATACCAGCCCACGCACGGCACCATCCTGCTCGACGGTGAGGACACCTCGGGCAAGTCCGTCTACCAGGTCAACCGCATGGGCATCGCTCGTACCTTCCAAAACATCCGCCTGTTTAATACCATGACGGTGGAGGATAACGTAAAGGTCGGCCTGCATAACCAGGAGCGTTACTCCGGCTTTGAGGGCGTGCTGCGCCTGCCGACGTATTGGAAGCACGAGAAGGCCGCCCACGAGCGCGCCATGGAGCTGCTGTCCATCTTTGACATGGAGCACTTGGCAAATGAACAGGCCGGCTCGCTGCCTTACGGCGCTCAGCGTCGTCTGGAGATCGTCCGCGCGCTTGCCACCAACCCCAAGCTGCTGCTGCTCGACGAGCCCGCCGCCGGCATGAACCCGTCCGAGACCGCGGAGCTCATGGAGAACATTGTCAAGATTCGTGACACCTTTGGCATTGCCATCATGCTTATCGAGCATGATATGTCGCTCGTTATGAACATCTGCGAGGGCATTTGCGTGCTCAACTTTGGTAAGGTCATCGCCAAGGGCACGGCCGAGGAAATCCAGAACAACGACGCTGTTATCGAGGCGTATCTGGGCAAGCAGGATAAGGGGGAGAACTAAATGGCAGAGCCGATGCTTTCCGTCTACAACATCAACGTCTGGTACGGCGCTATCCACGCCATCAAGGACATCTCCTTTAACGTCAACGAGGGCGAGATCGTTGCTCTGATCGGTGCGAACGGTGCTGGTAAGTCCACAACGCTCAAGACCGTCTCGGGCCTGCTGCGCTCCAAGACCGGCTCCATCAAGTTTATGGGCGAGGACATTACCCATACACCCGCTGATAAGCTGGTAGGCAAGGGCCTGGCCCAAGTGCCCGAGGGCCGTCGCGCCTTTTTGCAGATGACGGTCGAGGAGAACCTGGAAATGGGCGCCTATACGCAGCCCAAGTCCACGGTGGCACCGGGCCTGGAGCGCGTCTACGAGCAGTTCCCGCGCCTGAAGGAGCGCCGTCGCCAGGTGGCCGGCACCCTTTCGGGCGGCGAGCAACAGATGCTCGTTATGGGGCGCGCCCTTATGAGCAACCCCAAGCTGCTCATGCTCGACGAGCCTTCCATGGGCCTGGCGCCGATTCTGATTGAGCAGATCTTCCAGATTGTCGAGGACCTGCACAAGGCCGGCACCACGGTGCTTCTGGTCGAGCAGAACGCGCAGATGGCGCTCTCGATTGCCACGCGCGGCTACGTGCTCGAGACCGGCAAGATCACCATGACCGGCACGGGCCAAGAGCTCCTGCACGACGACAACGTCCGCAAAGCTTACCTCGGAGGCTAGCCAATCCAACAAAAGGGGCGCTGACTATCCCGGTCAGCGCCCCTTTTTTAAGTTGCGGTGAAATAGGGACTAATTGGGGGTTCCAGACGCCAAAACAGTCCCTATTCCACCGCAACTTCATTGGGGCGTGCGACTATGACCGTCCCAAATTAGCACCCCTGCACCAAGCCAAGGCCCCGTTCTGGATTGTTTCGGAACGGGGCCTTGGTGGTTGGGGGCTATTGGGTTTTGTTCGCTAGTCTACCTTTTGTCCGCACGTGGGGCAGAACTGGGCTTCGGGCACGAGTGGGGTTCCGCAGTGACGGCAGAAGCGGGCAGGCTCGGTTGGAGCTGCCGGCATCGTCGGTGCCGCGGGTGGAACGGCGTTCCGCTGGGCGCGCTTCTGGCGGCGACGTTGCTTACGCTGAGTCTTGGGCGCTGCGGCTACTGCACCGTTCGCGGCCTTAGCGCGCTTCTTGCGGATGCAAAGGACAACAATCGCGCCACCGATGATGAGGACGATCGCCACGCCACCGCCAATAACAAACGGCAGGTGAGTCTGGACAAAGTAGAGAACATCCTCAGGCAGCGAATGGGGAATATTGGACTTGTAGATGTTTACATGAAGTATCGAGGAGTCATCATCGTCGAAATAGGTTGCCAAAATCTTGCGATCGCCGTTCATGAACGAAAGTTGGTCGCACCAATGAGAGTCAAACTCGCTCTTTGCCCCGGTCTGAGCATCGACTAGGCATGCTGAGGACTTGTCGTCGTCTGAGTATTTTCCAAGTAAGACACCGCCATCATGCGAAATATCGCAGAGGTAGCCATCACCAAAGGGGAAGGCAATCGAGCTGATAGTGTTCCCATTTTGTAAATCGATGACGCCGAGGTTCGCATCTTGCTCGTCCAGGT
>CABQMF010000005.1 GCA_902465265.1 uncultured Collinsella sp.
GCCCGTGGGTTATACCCTAAGAGCAAACCACCCTTTTTAAGGGTGGTTCTGATTTTTGGTTCGCGCCATGTGGGGGTGGTGGCGACGTGCATTTTTGCGAGTATTCTGCAATCGAAGACCCCTGCATACCGGCCTCGGGCGAAAAATCGGGATTTCTCGATGTTTTCTACGAATGATGGGCGGGGTTATGGGCTGACAGCGTTTGATTTGCAGGGATATTCGCGGTCTTTGGCATTTATCGTGGCGCCCGAAGCCCTTGGTTATGTTGAATACTCCCAAAAATGCACGGCGCCTTGAGGGGGACCTTCGCGACAAAGGAAACCGCCCCGCCGAAGTATGCATTCGACGGGGCGGTTTATGCATATACCCGATTAAGGATACGCTGCGGATCTGTTAGAACTTGACGGTCGGTGCCTGGCGGGCAGCTTCGGCGGCCTCGAAGCCCTGGCGCTCCTTAAACTGGAAGATGCCGGCAAAGATGACGGCCGGGAAGGTCTGGATGGCGTTGTTGTAGCTAAGCACGCAGTCGTTGTAGCTCTGACGCGCGTAGCTCACCTTGTTCTCGGTGTCCTCGAGCGTGGCTTGGAGCTGCGTAAAGTTGGTGTTCGCCTTAAGATCGGGGTAAGCCTCGGCCACGGCGAAGAGCTGGCGCAGCGCACCGGTCAGCACGTTGTCCGCTTCCATCTTGGCCTCGGGTGTGGTGGCACTCACGGCGGCGTTGCGCGCGTTGACCACGGCGGCAAGCGTGTCCTGCTCGTGTTTGGCGTAGCCCTTGACGGTCTCGACCAGGTTAGGGATCAGGTCGTTGCGGCGCTGCAGCTGCGTGTCGATGTTCTGCCAGGCGTTATCAATGCGATTGCGCTTGGTGACCATGTTGTTGTAGATGCCGGCGATGGCGCAGACAATCACAACGACAACAACGATACCGATGATGACGGGAATCATGGTGTCTCCGTTTCGAATGGCCGCGGCGTCTTCCGCCGGCTGCCGTTGGTGTAACGCTACTAGTATACCCGCAACCTTTGGCGATACCGAACTTTCCGGTAAGCGTTATGTTTCCACCAGGGTGAGGCCCTTCGCCAGGGAGTTGGTGATACAGGTGTAAGATATGCGACAGATTAGTGAGTGCTGTCTTTTCCTTGAGGAGGGCGATACGTATGGACCTTCGCATCAAGAAAACCTATCGGGCCCTGTTCGAGGCCTTTACTGAGCTGCTCGAAGAGCATCGGTTTGAGGACGTGACGGTTGCCATGCTGTGCGACCGCGCTATGATTCGTCGGACGACGTTCTACAAGCACTTCCGCGACAAAAACGATTACTTTGCCTTCTATATCGATGAACTCATGCCGGGCCTGCCGCAAAAACAGCCCGATGAGGCCGGCGCAGTGTCTGCCGAGGACGTGCACGCGCTTCGACATGCGATTTTGGACGATGCCATGGATTTGATTCTGGCGCACGAGCAGCTCATGGATAACATTTTGGCTAGCAGCATGTCGGGCATGTTGACCAACGTTATTTGCGACCGCATTGCCCGCTCCATCCGCGAGCGTGTGATGAACGTGCTTGCCGAGGATACTCTGGCCCCCGTGTCACTCGAGACGACGTCTGAGTTTGTCGCTGGCGGCATTATTCGACTTTTCACGATATGGTGGGAGTCGGGTCACGACCTCGAGCGTCGACCCGAGATGGCTGACGTGGTCGATGCGCTGTTCGAGCGGACCATGACGCCGGTGAGTCACTAAGAGTGGCGGAGAGAGGGGGATTCGAACCCCCGGAACGCTCTCGCGCTCAACGGTTTTCAAGACCGCCGCATTCAACCGCTCTGCCATCTCTCCGTGAGTCGTAATGATAGCATCGTTTTGGGTTTGCAACAGGGAAGGCGAACGATGACGAGCACCGGAATCGATGAGAAGTTCATGCGCGAGGCGCTGGCGGAGGCGCGTGCCGCCGCGGCGGTGGGCGAGGTGCCGATCGGCGCCGTAGTGGTGCGCGCGGGTGAGATCGTCGCGCGGGCGCATAATCGCCGCGAGCTCGACCAGGACCCTTCGGCGCATGCCGAGTTTGCGGCCCTATGCGCCGCCGCGCGGTCGCTCGGTCGTTGGCGCCTTTCCGATTGCGCGGTCTACGTAACGCTCGAGCCCTGCTGCATGTGCGCGGGGCTTATGGTTAACGCGCGCGTGGGGCGCTGCGTGTACGGCGCGTCCGATGCTAAAGCGGGCGCTCTGGGGTCGCTATACGACCTGAATGCCGATTCGCGCCTGAATCATCGGTTTAACGTACATGCCGGCGTGCTGGCGGATGAGTGTCGTGAGGTGTTGAGCGGCTATTTTAGTGGGCTGCGTGGCACCGATGGTGCTGGCTGCGGTTGTGGGGCCGATCTTGAGGCACATGCCGCCCACGCCGAGGCGCTTGCGGGAGTTGGGGATCTCGCTGGCGAGACGCTCGACTTTGGCCCCGTGCAGCGCCGGTCCCGCCGCGTGCTGTTGGCGATCGACTCCTTTAAAGGCAGCGTGTCGAGCTCGCAGGCGGAGGGTGCCGTTGCCGAAGGTGTGCGCCGTGTGTGGCCTGATGCCCAGGTAAGCGCGTTGCCGCTGGCGGATGGCGGCGAGGGAACGCTCGATGCCGTTGCCGCGTGCGGCGGTGAGGTCGTGGCATGTGAAGTCGCAGGCCCCTTGGGCGACCGCGTGTCTGCTCGGATGCTGGTGGACGGCGAGCACGAGTCGGCTGTAATTGAGATGGCCGAGGCAGCGGGTATTGGGTATTCGCCTTGCACAGAGCCGGCGGCGTTGGCCGCTACGACCTATGGCGTGGGCGAGCTCATGCTTCGCGCGGTCCGTGCTGGGGCAAAGACTATCTATATTGGTCTGGGCGGCAGCGCCACCAACGACGGTGGCGCCGGCATGCTGCAGGCGCTGGGCGCCCACCTTGTCGATGAGTGTGGCTGCAATATCGCCCCCGGTCTCGCGGGCCTTGAACGCGTGGCGAGTATCGATTTGGCACCGGCGCTTCGGGCACTGAATGGCACGCGTGTCGTGGTGCTTTCCGATGTCGAGAATCCGCTCGTGGGGCGTCGTGGGGCACTTGCAGTGTTTGGCGGGCAAAAGGGCCTGCCGACAGACGATGTCGAAGCGCTGGGCAGGTACGACAGCTGGATGGTCGGCTACGGCCGCCTGCTCGATGCGGCGATTACCGGGGTGCGGGCTCAGGGGTTGTTGCGCGTGCCCGAGGGCGTGCGGACATTTGGCTCGGTGCTCGGCGTGCCTGGCGCGGGCGCGGCAGGTGGCTTGGGTGCCGCGCTGCTGGCGCTCGGTGCTGAGTTGCGTTCCGGCGTGGAGACGGTGCTCGATCTGATTGGGTTTGACGAACGCGTGCGCGATGTCGACCTGGTCATTACAGGCGAGGGCAACATGGACGAGCAATCCGCTGCCGGTAAGGCGCCGGTGGGCGTGGCCCGCCGTGCCAATCGCTATGGCAAGCCGGTAGTAGCCGTCGTGGGCGGTCGTGCGGATAATTTGGATGCGGTGTATGGTCAGGGCATCGACTTGGTCCTGCCGGTCTGCCGCAGGCCCATGCCTCTTGACCAAGCGCTCGACCCCCAGGAAGCCACAACCAACCTCATCTGCGCCGGTGAAGCAGCCGCCCAATCCTTCGACCTTGGCCGCATCTAAAACCCATCCCCTCGATAAGTTGCGGTGGAATAGTTCCTGTTTGGCGGCTCAGGCGGCAAAAACAGGAACTATTCCACCGCAACTTCGAGAATGGCTATCCGAGGCTGGCCGCCTTGGGCCTTGGGTCGGACCGTCCGCCATGAAATGCGGCCATCTACTACGTTTAGCCGAGCACCCTTGACCATCCCGGATTTTGTGAAATTAAAACCGCAGGTAGAAATCTTGCCGATTTTCGAAAAAGCCGGCTATGGTTGACCCCTGCGGCCTAAACGTAGTAGATAGGCCCCTTTTGTGGCACGGCAGCAGACCAGTCTTTTTGGGACGGGGCTTATTTGACCACCTGTCGATCTGATTGCCCAAGTAGTCAAAAAGCCCCGTCCCAAATTAGCTACCTTGCCCCATCGGGCGGGAGCGGGTAATATATATCGAGCGCCTAGCGCGTTCGATGGGTTCGGATGACGACATGTTCCGAATCTGGTCAGGTCCGGAAGGAAGCAGCCATAAGGAGCCTCTGTCGGGCATCCGGATCCATCGAGCGCACGGGCGCTTTTTGGTGCCGCGATATGGCCCGGCCGGCGGCGAGGTATTTGGTGTCTCGCTGGTCCTCGGCTGCGCCTGCGGGATCGCTCGACTACCAAATACCTCGCCGCCGGCCGGGCCCTGTCGTCCAAAAATCACCCGTAGAGGCGCATTTATCTGATAATTGAATTCCTAGCGTTATGCCGCTCGCTGGCGTTGCCAAAACATCGGCTGCTACATGCCTTGGGCACTAGTGACTTTTGTGCTTGCTTCGCCTTAACATCTGTAACGAGTTGCTTACGCATCTCCAGGGTTCTCCGTACTATCATGAATCAGATTGAAGAGAGATGATGATAGGGAGCGCCTATACATGATTGAGCTGCTCAGGCGTTTTGGCGGTAAGTATCGTCGGTATATGGTGATTGGTCCTGCGTGCAAGTTGATCGAAGTGATCTTTGACCTGCTTACGCCGCTCGTGATTGCCCAGATGATTGATAAAGGTATCGGTGCGCACGACGTGAGTGCCGTCGTCCACTACGGTATGGTGCTCGCCGCCATGGCCGTGATTGGCATCTCGTTTACGCTCGTCTGCCAAAAGATGGCGGCGCTCACCTCGCAGGGCATGGGTACTGACATTCGCGGCGCACTCTACAAGCACATCAACAAGCTGAGCTATGCTGAACTCGATCGCTTTGGCACGCCGTCGCTCATCACGCGCATTACCAACGACGTCAACCAGGTGCAGCTCGCCGTGGCGCTGGGCGTGCGCATGCTCATCCGCTGGCCTTTCCTGGCGGTGGGCTCAATGGTCGCGGCCCTTGCCATCGACCTTAAGCTCGGCATGATCTTTTTGATCTGCACTCCCGCTATCGGCCTGGTGTTTTGGTTTGTCATGGCGCGCTGCATCCCGTACTACAAGCAGCTGCAGGCAAAGCTCGATCGCATCGCGCTTATTTGCCGCGAGGGACTTTCGGGTGCCCGCGTGGTCCGGGCGTTTGTGCGCGAGGGTCACGAGCGTGAGCGTTTTGCCCAGGCGGCCGATGACCAGGCGCGTGTCGCAATCGCGGTGGGCAAGCTCTCGTCGGTCCTTAACCCCGTAACGTTTTTGGTGATGAACCTGGGTGTGTGCGCCATCCTGTGGGTGGGCGGCATCCAGGTCAATGTGGGTGAGCTCACGCAGGGCCAGGTCATGGCGTTTGTGAACTACATGACGCAGACCCTTACCTCCATCGTGTATGTTGCCAACTTGGTTGTAGTCTTCACCAAGGCGAGCGCTAGCGCTTCGCGTATCAACGAGGTGCTCGACTGTGTGCCGAGTATCACGGACGGGGGCAACCAAAAGCTGGATCTTTTTGCGATCGGAAATGCCTGCATGCTTAAAGAAGACCGGTGTTCTCCCAGTGCTTACATGGCCGACAAGCATCCGCTCGTCGATGTCGTGCCGCCTGCCATCGAGTTTGACCATGTGAGCTTTTCGTTTGGCGCCGGAGCCGTTAACGCCGTTGACAACGTGTCGTTTTCTGTTTCTGTGGGCGGAACGCTCGGCATTATCGGTGGCACGGGTTCGGGAAAATCGACGCTCGTTTCGCTGATTCCGCGCCTGTACGATGCCTCGACGGGAACGGTTCGCGTTTTCGGCCGCGACGTGCGCGCGTGGAATCTCGACCAGCTGAGGGAGGTTATCGGCATGGTCCCCCAGCGGGCGAGTCTCATGAGCGGAACGATTCGCTCCAATCTGGCATGGCGCCAAAGGACGTGCTTTATGGATGATGTGCTTTGGGATGCGCTCGAGACGGCCCAGGCGGACGATTTTGTACGGAACCTGCCGGACGCCCTCGATGCTCCCGTCGAGGCAGGCGGCAAAAATTTTAGCGGCGGACAACGTCAGCGCCTGACAATCGCGCGTGCTCTGGTGGAATACCCGCAGATTCTCGTTATGGACGATTCGGCATCGGCGCTCGACGTAAAGACGGATGCGGCTCTGCGCCGTGCCGTGCGCGAACTCGCAGGAAGAGCTCCGGTGTTTTCGAGGGGCATCCCCATGACAACCGTGATCGTAAGCCAGCGCGTCTCGACCGTGCGTGACGCCGACATGATCTGCGTGCTCGATCACGGCTCGGTCGCGGGCCTGGGCGCGCATGACGAGCTGTATGCGACCTGCCAGCTCTATCGCGAGATTTGCCAGTCGCAGCTGCGTCGCGAGGAGCTCGAGGGCCAGCAGGGGAACGCGACGCCCGTGTCCGCCCCGATCGCCTCCGCATCCGTCTGCGCAAAGGAGGGCTGCTAAATGAATCCGTACACTTCTTCCGGCTCGGTCGCCACAATGACGGCCAACGTGTCCGGCAACGATAGCCTCAACGACCTGGGCGATGGCCCGCGCCAGCCCGGCGACCCCGAACGTTATCCCGTGGATGCGGTGACTCGCCGTCTGATGGGCTATGTCCGTCCGCACCGCATTTCGTTTGTAGCGTCGTTTGTGAGTGCCGCCATCTCCGTGATTTTGCAGCTCTATACGCCTATTCTCATCGGCGAGGGCATCGACCTGATCGTCGCCGCCGGGCAGGTGGACTTCGACGCGCTACTGCCGCTTGTCACCAAGCTCGCGATTGTCGTCGTAGGTACCGCGGCTTTCCAGTGGCTGCAGGGCTATTGCGTCAACCGCCTGTCCTACGAGACGGTGCGCGACATGCGCGTGGAGGCGAGCGACGAGCTCAGCCGCATGCCGCTCAGCTTTATCGACAGCCACGCCCACGGCGACCTTATGAGCCGCGTGGTCAACGACGTCGACCAGGTGGGCGACGGTCTGCTACAGGGCTTTACCCAGCTTTTCACCGGCGTTATCACCATCGTTGGCACGCTCGCGTTTATGCTCTCCATTAACCTGACCATGACGCTTGTGGTGGTGCTCGTCACGCCGCTTTCCATTTTTGCCGCTGGCGCCATCGCCAAGCTTTCCAACAAGAGCTTTACGGCCCAGCAGCGTATTCAGGGTCAGCTCGGTGGTCATATCGAGGAGTATGTGGGCGAGCAAAAGCTGGTTGATGCATTTGCCTACGGCCCGAACGCCCAAGCGCGCTTTGACGCGCTCAACGCCGAGCTCTATACGGCAGGTGAGCGTGCACAGTTTATGGGTTCGCTCTCTAACCCCGGTACGCGCTTTATCAACAACATCATCTATGCCGTGGTCGCCGTGATCGGCTGCGTGGGCGTGATCACGGGCGTGCCGGCGGCGCTTACGGTGGGTGGCGTGCAGATTTTCCTGTCCTACGCCAACCAGTACACCAAGCCGTTCAACGAGGTCACCAACGTCATTACGCAGATCCAGACCGCGTATGCCTCGGCGCGTCGCATGTTTGCGCTGCTCGATGCGCGCGAGCAGGAGCCCGATGCGGCGGATGCCGTGGAACTTACCGCCCCGCAGGGTGAGGTGACCTTTGAGCATGTGGACTTTAGCTACGTGTCCGACCGCAAGCTGCTGCAGGATATCTGTATTGAGGCCAAACCCGGCATGCGCTTTGCCCTGGTCGGCCCCACGGGTTGCGGCAAGACGACGCTCATCAACTTGCTGCTGCGGTTTTACGATATCGATGCCGGACGCATCATGGTCGATGGCCGGTCTTCGCGTGACTACACGCGCGCAAGCCTGCGCCGCGCCTTTGGCATGGTGCTGCAGGACACCTGGCTGTTCGAGGGCACGGTAGCCGAAAACATTGCCTACGGTTGCCCCGATGCCACGCGCGAGCAGATTGTCGAGGCCGCCAAGCGCGCTCATGCGCATAAGTTTATCGTGCAGCTGCCAGGCGGCTACGATACGGTGATCGGCGAGGATGGCGGCACGTTTAGCCAGGGCCAAAAACAGCTGCTGTGCATCGCGCGCGTCATGCTCACCGATCCGGCGATTTTATTGCTGGACGAGGCTACGTCGAGCATCGATACGCGTACCGAGCTGCAGGTGCAGGCGGCATTCGACGAGCTCATGGCTGGCCGCACGAGCTTTGTCGTGGCACACCGCCTGTCGACGATTCGCAACGCCGATTGCATCCTGGTAATGCGCGATGGCGAGATTATCGAGCGCGGTACGCACGACGAGCTGCTGGCGGCAGGCGGCTTCTACGCCGAACTCTACCGCAGCCAATTCGCCCAGTGAGCAAGCCCGTGGGGCAAATTAATCAGGTTTGTTTGTCCCATAGAGCGATCTTGTTATATAGCGTTTTACCAGCGCGTGAAACATTTTGACGATACTCCGTGACACAATTTGACGGCGTTTTGTGAAACAGTTTTTCGGCCATTCGTGAAACGCTCTGCGGCGGTTTCAATCCGAAGTACATACTGTTCGAAATCTGTCCAAAGATGTCGTCTGCATCGCCAATCGACAGACGGTGGTTTACATCTGTCACGTTAGTACTAAGATATTCATCTAATAAATTGCATTAGTGGCTTTAGTTTTGGGGGAAACGAGGCAACGTGACTATGACGTGCTCTTTGGTGGTCAACAGCAAGAGCGGTAATACCAGGATGGTTTCGGGCGCGATCAAGCGCGCTCTGCAGGCTGCGGGCGTTGAGTTTGTCCATGCCGCGGCGTTGAGCGACGATGCGGATGCAGATCAGGTTGCGCTCGAGGCGCAGGGCGCCTGCGCGGCCGACACGGTGCTCGTTGGCTTTTGGTGCGATAAGGGCGCATGCACGCCTTCGGTCGCGGCGTTGCTCTCCGCCTTGCACGGCAAGCGCGTTTTCCTCTTTGGTACCTGCGGTTTTGGTGCCGATCAGAGCTATTACCAGCAGATTATCAATCGTGTGACCTCAAATTTGGCCGATGATGCCGAGCTGGTGGGCTGGGCAATGTGCCAGGGCAAGATGGGCCCCGCGGTCAAACAGCGCTACGAGGCCATGCTCGAGCAAGACCCCGACAACGCCCGCGCTAAGTTGCTGCTCGACAACTGGGTTGCCGCAAAGGATCACCCCACCAAGGAAGATCTGGACAACATGGCTGCAGCCGCCAAAAAAGCCGTGCTGGGGGAGTAGCTCCCATCGCTGACGGCGGTCGGTCCATCTTTCTAAATGAAACGTCCTCCCGGGCGTCGGGGCACGAAGTTCCCTGCTCTACAGTCCTGCGCAAGACGAAGGCCACATTAAGTGGCCTTCTTTGCGTGCGGAACTCGCGATGAACTTCGTGCCCCGCCGTCCGGGAGGACGCCTCTTTATTGATGGGAGGCCTGATAGGTCGATGGTTCCGTGCCCGGATGCGTCCAAAGTGGGACGGGCTTTCCGGATGGGCAGGCTTTCGAAAAATGCGTCCCATTATTCGGTCAAGAAACGGGATGCATTTTCCCAATGAGAGCAAAACCGGAAAATGCATCCCACAATCAGCCCTCAAAGTGGGACGCCGTTTCCCAATGAGGCTCAAGCGGAAAATGCATCCCGGAATTTGCGCTCAAAGTGGGATGCGGTTTCCGGTTGAGGGTCTAAGGGGAAAATGCGTCCCAGAATCGACGCTTGAAATGGGATGCAGTTTCCCGATGAGGCACTCGACGGAAAATACATCCCAGAAATGGCCTTTGAGCTGGGATAAGATTTCCGCGGCATCTCGGATTCTCAAAAATGAGACACGCCGTTGGCGAAAATGAGACACGTGATATCGGGCATCGGATGTATCATTTGCAAAAATGAGTCCACTCCACTCGAATAAAGCGAGGTCCCTCATGTACGTTCCACACCCCCGTATCCGTAGGCTGTCGAAAATCCCGCTTGTTGGGACGGCGGCGCTTGCTGCGTTGATCGCCACGAGCGTCGCCTGCTTCACGGCCACGCCCCAGGTTGCCCAGGCGGCAGACGCGCCCGCAATCACCGATATGACCGAGCAGGATTATCAAGCCCTGGGTCTGGGCACGAGCGAGGACATTCCGGCCGATACCGTTGGCCCCTATTCCACTGATACCCCCACGACGTTTGCCACGCGCAGCGAGGTCTATATGGCAGCTAACGGTAGCCATGGCAATCGCTACACTCTGCGCGACAAGCTCGAGAACGTCGAGCGCGGTGACATTGGCGGCAGCAGCAAACTCACCGATGGCTATGGAAGTGTGTGGGGCGCCGCAAAGTTCTGGCAAAACGTCAACAACTTCGATACGAACAGCGATCTCTACAAGCATAGCGACTACGGTGGCGGCACCTGGTCGTACCTAAGCAACAATGAGTCCTCAACAGTACTCGCCAACGACAACAACGGTTTCTCGGGCATTCACGCCACGAGTGTTGAGTTCTGCAGCGACGCCAGCACGGGCAAAAAGAGCCGCGTTGCCGAGCTCCGTGCCTATGGCGACAGTTCCTCCACGACGATTGACGGCAAGTCATACGCCGGAAGGGTTGAGCTGGTCCTCTACTCGTTTAGCAACGGGCGTACGCGCACTCTCGACACACACCTGCCGGTGACGGTCAACACTAATATGATGTACGAAGGCCGTTTTAAGTACCTGGATGCCGGTTACCTGCAAGAGCACGACGCCGTCTTTGATGTCGAGGCGGGCGATGTCGATGGCGACGGCGTCGACGAGCTTTTTGTCTACGCGGGCTGCTATGTCGACGAGAACGGCGTGCGCAAGGCTGTAGTCGACATGTATGACTTGGAGGGCGGCAACTGGAAGCAAAGCGTCGTCAAGATCGATGCCGGTAACGCCGCGGACTACACCACGCACAACAAGGGCGGGAACGACTCCTGGACGCAGCTTCAGTCAGCTCCTGTCGTTTCGCTAGCGGCCGGCGACCTCGATCGCGATTTTTGCGATGACCTCGCCATCGTGGTCTCGGCACCCTACGGCAAGAAGAATATTGATAAGTCGACGCATTGCGAGCTGTTTTCGTGGGATGCATCCAAGGGTGCGCTCGTCCATGTCGATGCTCTGGGCGACGCGGGCGCAATCTCCCTCTCCGCGAACGGCAAGACCATGGTCGCTGCGAATGCGACGTTCGGCACGTTTGCCGCCTACGATGAAGAAGGAAAGAAGACGGGTGAAACCGTCACGGGCCTTATTCTTGCGGGCTATGACTGGCAACGCAGCGCTTTTGATTACGGCGCTTCTGACGGCAGCAAGGGGCTGTACGGCGCGCTGTACCGCTACGCGTATTTTGACTCGGAGTCTGGCGAGTTCAAGCTTTCCGATTGCAAGGAATACAGAGACGGGCTCCTCGCCTCCTATGGGCTGATGCATGTGCCCAACAGCGCATGGAAGGATAGCGCTCAGGATAAGCGCTATCCGTGCACCTTGGCGCCTATTGCCCTTGCCACTGCCAACCTTGACGGCCTGTCCGAGCAGCTGGCGGTCGACGAGGTGCTCGTGGGCGGCGATGTGTTCCGCGACTTTGCCTGCAACACGGCACAGAGCGGGGCTCAGGGCTTGGGGTCCATGGTCGGAACCATGAGCATGAGCGGTCAGCAATACAACAGCAGCAACAAGCATGACCACAAGGGTATAGAGCAGGTGTGGATCAGCGACGTCAAGGCGGGCGGCGTCTCGGGTTCGGACCGCTATAACGAGAGCTTTATCGCCGTGGTGGGCAAGCACCGCGACGAGGACCTGCGCAAGAACGATGACTACTATTGGATGACCGCCTCGCATTTTTCGCTCGACGAGAACGGAAAGGTGCGCCGCGGCGAGGAGCAGGTGATTAGCGAGAGCAACCGTCGCGGCACTACCTACGGCACATTTATCTCGCTCGCGCTGCCCGATGTCGACAACGACAGCGTCAAGATCACGTACAAGGACCGCTACAAGGTCTATACCAACCCGCGTGTGCTTGCCGTGCTGCAGGATGCGCCCTATGTTGAGGATTTGGAGCAGGCATACGGCTATCTGGTGTTGGGCGGCACGTCATACGGAGAGGAAAAGGGCACGGGGACATCCCAGGGCTATACCATTGGCGCCGAGTTGGGCGTTGCCGTCGAGGTGCAGACCGGTCCGCCCCTGGTCGCGATGAATGCTTCAGTCGATTTTGCCGCCGAGGGATGCTATGACTACCGGAGCGAGCGCACGGTCAGCGCAAGCGTAAGCTATGAGTCGCATGCCGGCGAGGGTGACAAGGCCGTGCTCTACACGATTCCGATGGTCTATTACGAGTATGAGATCGAAAATGAGGAAACTGGTGGCAAGGGCGTGATGGCGGCGCCCGTGTCGCTCGGCGCGCAGACCTCGGTCGTTAATGTCGAGGCCTATGACCGCATTGCCAAACAGCACAATATGACGCCGCTCAGCTACTTTTTGACCAACCGGTCGGGAGAACCTGGAACCTATCAAACGACGCTCAACGGCGAGACTCCCGTTGGGGATTCCTTTGGCCTGGGCAAGCCTGGCGTAACGCGCGCCTACACGCACGATGGGTTTAACGGCGCCGCCGCGCAGTCGGGGGCGAGCATTGAGCAGACCATCGAAGTCGAGGAGGGCAAGGAGCAGGAGCTCGAGCTCGGCTTGACGCTGAACGGCAGCGTTGTCATGGGCGCGAAGCTCGCAAAGCACGAGTTGTTTGGCGGCCTGTGCTTTGGTGCCAACGCCGGCTTTACTACGGGTAACTCCTCGAGTGAATCGACCGAATACGGCGGCACCGTCGACAACCTGCCCGAGGCCGCGCAGGGCAAGTACGGTTTTGTGTGGCGTCTGGGCGTCAACGCGGTGGATGTCGACAAGTTCGAGGCAGACTCGGGCGACAAGCTCGGCACCAAGGACACCGACCAGTTCTGGATCGTGGGCTATGACGTTAAGGACGTCGAGAAGCCCGACGCGCCGGCCGTGACGGGCTTTACGGCAAACGCCGTCGATTCGACCAGCGTTGCGTTTAGCTGGGACGATGTACTCGCAAACAAGAGTGGCTTTAGCTACGGCGTGGGCATGCTGCAGAGCAATGCGGCGGATGCGGTTGTCAATAGCTGGAAGATTGCCGACAACACGCAGACCTCGCTCAAGTGGGATGGGCTGCAGCCCAATACGGAGTATCGATTCGCCATCGCCGCCGTTAAGAATGGATCCACGACCGAAACAGGTATTCGCTCGGCAATCATCACGGTCAAGACCATGCCCGATGGCATGACGATGACCGTGAGCGGACCTGCGGCGGATGCTGCGGAGGGGTCGGATCTTGGATACGACTCTTCGGTTGAGTGCGCGGCGGGAAGCCACCTGACGCTCTCGGCGATTGGCCATGTGAAGCAACTCGGTGCCGACGATAGCGAAACAGGGCTGGCACCGACCTATATGTGGTACCGCAAGGGCCGCGGCGAGACAGAGTTTAAGCTCGTGGGTGCCGATGGCAACCTTGCGGCTGGAACGGCCTCAAAGCTCGAGATTGACCTGACCGCAGACGATGACGGTGCGCAGTATTACTGCCACGTGGGATACAACGACGTGGGCCTCGACACCGGCACGACGCTCGTGAATATCGAGGCCGAGGAGACGGCGCCCACAACGGTGAACGCCACCCCGATCCGCACGCGCCGCCTGTTCTCACAGGCAAGTGCGGGCGCCAAGAAGTTCCTGGACCATACGCTGGTAAACACCGCCGGCCCAACCGATTCCGAAGGCTCAAAGGACCCCGAGACTCCTGAGACCCCGACGAACCCGGACAAGCCCAAGTCCGACAACGGAGCTAAGACCGACACCAAGGTTAAGACTACGACCACAGCGAAGAACCTCGCAAACACCGGCGACCAAACATTCGCCCTAGCCGCCACCGCAGCAGCAGCGGGAGCAACGCTCGTAGTGATAGCCCTCATCATGCTGATCAAGCGCCGCAAGACCCACTAGTAGCCAGTCGAACATATCGACAACCCAAAAACCCGGGTAGCCAAAAAACAGGCCACCCGGGTTTTCTGTTGAGTGGAGACTCCGCAAGCGGAAACTGCATCCCACAATTAGCGCCCGGAACGGGACACATTTTCCGTCAAGCCCTCATCCGGAAAATCCATCCCAGTTTGAGCGCCCAGACCGGGACGCACTTTCCCAAAGGGTCCTCAACGGGAAACTGCGTCCCATAATTAGGCCGAGAAATGGGATGAACTTTCCCAATGAGAGCCAACCGGAAACCACGTCCCAGAATCAGCTCCCAAAGTGGGACGCACTTTCCCAACGAGCCTCAACCGGAAAATACATCCCGGAATCCAGCTGAATAGTGGGACACACTTTCCCAATCGGGTCCCAAGCGGAAACTGCATCCCATTCCAGACAAGAATTCCGGGACACACTTTCCGCAAACAAAGAAGGCCACTTAATGTGGCCTTCAACTTATATATGTTCGGCGATACACCCAAGACAAGCCACGCCCCAACATCAGGGCGTCTGTCCAGGCGGCGGCATATAAGGTTCATCGCGAGTTCCGCACGCAAAGAAGGCCACTTAATGTGGCCTTCGTCTTGCGCAGGACTGTCCGAGCGGGGAACCTTATATGCCTCCGCCTGGACAGACGTTTCAGTTGTGGCTCAGCAGCTAGCAGCTACTTAATCTTGGTCGTACCCGGCGCCAGGTTGGGGTCGGTTTCGTTGGCCTCGGTCTGGAAGTGCTCGGTGTACACGTTCTTGCCGTCGCGGAACATCTCGTAGTACTGCATCTTGGCGTAATCCTCGCGCGCCTTGGTGGCGGCTGCTGCGGCGGCGTCGTTGCCGGTGACGTTGGAGGAGAGTGCCCAACGCAGGCTGGCGTCCTCGTAGCCCACGGAGTTGATGGCGGGCAGCGACTCGCGAAGCGTCATGTGCGCTTTCTGGTAGTCGGAAAGCGGGGCGCCGATCAGCTGCATAAGCTGTGTGGACAGGTAGTTGGTGGACAGGTCGTCGACCTCGCTCGTCTGGTCGCAGCCGGCAACGTCGTAGTTAGCCCAGATGATGTAGTCGGTCTGCCACAGGCGCTCTTGGTGGGTGGCGTCGTCCTCGCCGGTAAACCACTTATCGTTGAACTTGGACGGGAAGAACGGCTGGTGATCGCCCCAGAACACCACGACCACCTTGCGGTCGAGCTTGCTCAGGGCGTTGAGGAAGTAGCGCAGCGCCTGATCGGACTGCTCGATGCACGAGACATACTCGTCGACATCGGACAGCGTGCCGTCCTCGACGGTCTTGGTGTCCAGGTCGGTCGTGTCGATGTTGAGATGCATCTGCTTGTCGACCGGCAGCAGACCCGTATCGTAGCCCGAGTGGTTCTGCATGGTCACGTCGAAGATAAACTGCGGATCGGCGTTCTGGTCGAGCAGCTCAAGAATCTTGTCGTAGGTCGCCTGGTCGGTCACCATGCCGCGCAGGGTATCGGCACCCTGGAAATCGTTGATGGACAGGAACCGGTCAAAGCCAAAATCCTTGTAGACGTTCTCGCGGTTCCAGTTGGTGGCGTGGTTGGGGTGCATGGCCGTGGTGGAATATCCGAGCGACTTGAACTGCTCTGCCAGGTTCCCGGTCGTTTCCATGTTGTAGATGGTGTAGGGGTACACGCCCGAGCCCAGGTTGGCCATGGAGTTGCCGGTCATAAACTCAAACTCGGTATTGGCGGTACCGCCGCCGTAGGCGCTCACGTAGAGCTTGCCGCGGCTGAGGCAGTTGGACAGATTCTTAAAGTACTGCGGGCCTTCGTAGCCGGCGCGCATGTTCTGGTAGATCGAAAGATCCGAGAAGGTCTCGTTCATGATGGCGATGACCGTGGGCTTCTCGCTATCGAACTGCTCCTTTGCGGCGGCGCGCTCGTCGCTCTTGGCCGCGTCGGACTTGTCGTAGGCCTTGGCGTACTTTTTGAGCGTGGCCTTGGCATCGTCGACGGAGTAGTCGGCGGGTTTGGGCGGCTTGATGGACTGCGCTGCGCTAATGAAAGCGGGCAGGTAGCCCTCGCGCCAGTAGCTCTCGAGCGGGCGCCAGGTGTAGACGGTGATGCCGAGGGTGTTGTAGTAGTCGATGAGCGTGACGTGCGCGGTCACGCCGCCCAGGCACAGCACGGCGACGAGCAGATTGGTGAGCAGCATGCGCTTGGCGTTGGCGGCGCCCTTCTGACGGTGCGGTGCCACCAGGCCGGCGTACTCGCACAGCAGCATGGCGATGGCGGTAAAGCCCATGGACAGCACGCAGAACAGTGAGATCGAGAAGGTGTAGCCGGTGCCGGCGACCGCGGCGGCGGTGGAGATGGCCGAAAGGTCGCCCGGCTGGATGGGCATGGATTTAAACGTGATGACGAAGAACTCGGCAATGCCCAGGACAAAGAGGGCAAAGGCCAGGACCGCGGGAGCTGCGCCGTGGCGCTGGAACAGGAAGAACAGGCCGACCATGAGCGTGGTGATGATGGCCCACTCGAGCAGGATGCACAGGGGGTAGACCCAGGTAAAGTCGTGGTTGGACGAAACCTCCATGCCCAGCAGTGCAAAGACGCCGGCGAGCAACAGGCACAGGACGGCGGCGACGAGCGGTTTGCCCACAAAGGCGCCGCGCAGGCGGGCGAGCTTGCCGGTGGGGGCGGGGGCGTCGGGCCCGGCGAACGCAAAGATGCGCGGGGCGATGCGGTCGCGGGCGATACTGGCCCAGGCGCAGCCGGTGAGGATGGCATTGGTCAGGATGAGCATCACAAAGGCGAGCGGCTCGTTTTGCGCGACGAGGCCAATAGCGCCCCAGACGGTCAAAAAGAGCTGGAACAGGCCGAAGGCGACGCTCCAGGCGAAGGCGCCCTTGGCAACGGTGCCCGACTGAGCGCGAATGGCCTTGGCTTCGCGCAAGACAAGGTAGACGGTCGCCGCAAGACCGACGAGCGAGATGGCGGCAGCGAACATGCTGAGACTCCTCACAAACTTAAAACCTACGAAAGCGGGGGTTTACCCGATTGTTACCTAAATATGCGCTGCATTTGCGGGCTGCGCACAACAACCAGCCATATTAACGCGCATGTGCGGCGGTGTGGCGCAATGTAGTGGCGGCCTGCGCGATAATGGACGGGAATTACACGGAAACGTAAAGGCTTCTTAAAGAATTGGCGAGGATAGAGCTATGGGCGAGCAGGTTTGCAAGGCGGACATGGGCGGCGGCGGAGCTGCGGGCGTGGATGCGAACGGTTATCCGGTCGAGACTACGGGCAACGCGGTACTGGACATCTTGGAGCATCGCTCGTCTACGCGTGCCTTCGCGCGTGATGACGACGACCGTCCCGTGGCGGTGACCGACGAGCAGCGTGCAGCGATTCTGCATGCGGCGAGTCGCGCGCCGTCGGCGGGCGCCATGATGATGTATTCCATCGTGAGCATCCGCGAGCAGGCTACGCTCGACCGCCTGGCCGACCTGTGCGACCACCAGCCCATGATCGCCAAGGCGCCCTGGGCACTCATATTTGTGGTCGATTATGCCAAGTGGATCGATCTGTTTGAGCACGTGGGCTGCTTTGAGCCCGAGTTCGTCGAGCGCACGGGCAAGGCGCCCCGCCGCGCGCCGGGTTTGGGCGACTTTGCCATCGCGGCCCAGGACGCCGTGATCGCCGCGCAAAACGCCGTGGTTGCCGCCGAGGCCCTGGGCCTGGGGAGCTGCTACATCGGCGACATCGTGGAGAACGCCGAAGAAGTGGCCGAGCTGCTGGGCCTGCCACCCTATACCATGCCGCTGTCGATGCTCATCATCGGCACGCCCCGCAAGGAGCGCCCGGCGATCGCGCATCCCGTGGTGAACCTGGTACACGAGGAGCGCTACTGCCGTGCGGACGACGCGACTATGGATGCGCAGGTGGCCGAGATGGATGCGATGTTTCGCCCACATGCCCGTGAGGTGGGCGAGCGCGTGGTGGATATCTACACCCGCAAGCACACGAGCCCCTTTATGGCCGAGATGAGCCGTTCCATGGAGTGGTGGTTCAAAAACTGGCTCGGCAGGTAGCCAATGTGACAAAGGGACAGTCCCTTTGTCACATTCCATATCGCCGCGGTGGCCTAAAGGCCGTATAAATGTTTATCTAGCTGGGAAAACGGTGCCGTGCAAGCGCAGGCCGATTGCCTATAATCCCTTCGAACATTAAAGTTGGGAGGAAACCGGCTTATGGAACAAAAGGCCAAGGAGGCAGCCTCGCACGCTGCGATTCCTGTGAGCATCTCGGCGATGCTCGTCACGCTGGGCGTGGTGTATGGCGATATCGGCACCAGCCCCATGTATGTAACCAAGGCGCTCGTTGCCGGCAACGGCGGCATCGGAAGCGTCACGCAGGAGTTCGTGCTCGGCGCGCTCTCCCTTGTCATGTGGACGGTCACGCTGCTGACGACCGTCAAGTACGTGCTGATCTCGCTGCGCGCCGACAACCACGGCGAGGGCGGTATCTTTGCCCTGTACAGCCTGGTCAAGCGTTGCGGCAAGTGGCTCATCATCCCCGCCATGCTGGGCGGCGCCGCGCTGCTTGCCGACGGCATCCTGACGCCTGCCGTTACCGTCACCACGGCCATCGAGGGTCTGCGCACCATCCCGGCAGTCCATGCTGTGTTGGGCGACGATCAGGGCCGCGTCGTGGCTATCACGCTTGCCATCATCATTGTGCTCTTCTTGGTGCAGCGTATCGGTACGGCCAAGATCGGCCGTGCCTTTGGCCCCATCATGACGCTGTGGTTTCTGTTCCTGGGCGGTACGGGTCTGTTCTTTGTCTTCCAGTACCCCGCGGTGCTGCTGTGCCTCAACCCGCTGCGCGGCATCGGCTTTCTGCTGAGCCCCAACAACCATGCAGGCATCATGATTCTGGGCAG
Source organism: uncultured Collinsella sp. (assembly GCA_902465265.1). Lineage (GTDB taxonomy): Bacteria > Actinomycetota > Coriobacteriia > Coriobacteriales > Coriobacteriaceae > Collinsella. The sequence goes on from CABQMF010000005.1 coordinate 18,900, forward strand.
CTGCTTCCTCGCCACCACCGGTGCCGAGGCGCTCTACTCCGACATGGGCCATGTGGGCCGCGGCAACATTTACGCCACCTGGCCGTTCGTCAAGTGCTGCTTGCTGCTGTCCTATATGGGCCAGGGCGCTTGGCTTATCAACAACGCCGGCAACCCGGAGCTCATGGGTATCGCCGACCTCAACCCCTTCTACCAGATGCTCGCCCCGGGTCTGCGTCCCTTTGCCGTCGGCCTTTCCACTGTCGCGGCCATCATTGCCTCGCAGGCGCTCATCACCGGCGCATTCTCGCTGGTGTCCGAGGCCAGTCGCCTGGACCTCATGCCGCACATGCAGGTCTTCTATCCTGCCGAGACCAAGGGCCAGCTCTATATTCCCATGGTCAACAACGTCATGCTTGTGGGCTGCGTCGTCGTGGTGCTGCTGTTCCAGAGCTCGGCGCACATGGAGGCCGCCTACGGCTTGGCGATTACCCTGACCATGATGTGCACGACGCTGCTGCTCTTCTTCTACTTGCATGTTGATCGCGGCCTTAAGGTCGTCCCGTATATCTTCGTTGCGTTCTTCCTCATGCTCGAGGGCTTCTTCTTTGTGAGCTCGCTTACCAAGTTCTTCCACGGTGGCTATTTCACCATTCTGATGGCCATGCTCATCATGGGCATTATGGTGTGCTGGTACAACGGCACGGCGGTCGAGCAGCGCCAGTTTACGCTGCTGCCGCTGCGCAGCTACCTGCCGCAGCTCAAGCGCCTGCGCGACGACGACCGTTACGAGCGCATAAGTGACAACATCGTGTACCTGACCAAGGACACCCATACCGACTACATCGACCGCGATATCGTCTATTCGATCTTGGACAAGCATCCCAAGCGCGCCCGCGCCTGGTGGTTTGTGAATGTCGAGACTATGGACGAACCGCACACCTTTGCCTATTCGGTCGAGACGTTCGGCACCGACTACGTGTTCCGCGTGCATCTGTACCTGGGCTACAAGATCAACCAGCGCGTCAATGCCTACCTGCGTCAGGTTGTTCAGGACCTGGCTGCCACCGGCGAGCTGCCGCCGCAGACGCATGACTACTCGGTCTACAAGGATCCGGGTAACATTGGCACGTTCAAGTTCATCCTGATCCGTAAGCTTCTGGCGCCCGAAAGCGATGTGGAGCCGAGCGAGCGTACGGCCATCACGCTCAAGTACATCATCCGCCGCGCCGCCGGCACGCCTGCACGCTGGTATGGCCTGGAGAACTCCAACGTGAGCTTTGAGTACGTGCCGCTGTTCACCAAGTTCAAGGCCGTGAACAAGATGCATCGCCTGGCCCCCAACGAGCGGCCGTAGTCGACGCTCGAGGTTTGTCTGCGAACGGGCGGGTTTGTATTGACGGGGATTGAGTCCTGGGAGGAAACCATGGATGCAAAGGTGCTTGACGGTTGCGATCTTGCTGCCGAGCTGGTGCGTGAGGCGCGCGTCGACGCCGCCGAAGATCGGTTCTTTACGAATCGGGCCAACATGGACATGGCCGATCGCGTGATCTCGATTGTGGTGACGCTGCTTGTCGCGGCGTGCGTGTGCGCACTGCTCGCGCACGTGCTGTTTGTCTAACGATCGCAGGCTGCAAAGGCTTTACACTTGGAACCACCACAAGGGGAAACCACCACAAAGGTGCCTGTCCCCTTTGTGGTGGTTTTTGTTTTTGAGAGAGGGGCGGGACGCTGATGGACGTCCGTACGGACGGCGATATTGCCGATAGCTTTTGGTGGCGGCGCACAACGCTGACGCGCCGCACTCCTCTGTATGACGCCTGCGTATCGGCGGGGCTGCTGGTCGCGGCGACGATTGTGGGCGCGCTGCTCGACCATCCGGGTCTCGCGCCGAGCATCATGATCGTCTATGTGTTCGCCGTTCAGCTGTGCGCATTCTTTACCTGGAGTCGCCTGTATTGCTTGCTGAGCTCGGCTGCCGCCGTGGCGCTCTACAACTTCTTGTTTGTCGACCCGCGCTACTCGCTGTCGCTTATCGACCGCGGCTATCCCGGCATGTTCTTCATCATGTTCGTGGTTTCGCTTGTGTCGAGCTCGATTGCGTTGGCCCTGCGCCGCGCCTTGGCACAGGCTGCCGCCAGCGACCGCCGCACGCATATGGTGCTCGAGACCAACCGCATGCTGCAGCGGTGCGCCGATCAGCAGCAGATTGTGCATGCCATGGCAACGCAGCTGGCTCGTCTTTCGGGCTGTCCGGTCGTGTGGTACAGCGCTGACGCCGAGGGCGATGACCTGCTGCCGCGTGCGACATACACGGCCGTGGGCGATGCCGCGCCGGTGCATGAACTGGCGCCGCAGATGCCGCCGCGGCTCTCGGCGTCTGCCTATGTGGGAACGCCGCTCGATGCCACCTATGGCGGCTCGGCGTTTTATGGCATCTACCTGACGGTTCGCACGGGTGATGGCTTCGTGCGCTCGGGCGACCCCGCCTCGGTGGTGGGCGTGCTGGCTATCGTTGCCGAGCCCGACGTGCTGACGCACGAGGAACGGACACTTGCCGATGCCATCGTGAGCGAAGGCGAGCTGGCGCTCGATCGCGCCCGCGCCATGGAGGCCCGCGAGGAGGCGGCGGTGCTCGCCAAAAACGAGCAGCTGCGCGCCAACCTGCTGCGCTCCATCTCGCACGACCTGCGCACGCCGCTCACCAGTATTTCGGGCAATGCCGACGTGCTGCTCGACCAGGGTTCGACCGGCACCGCGGTGCTCGATGCCCAGACGCGCCGCGGCCTGCTTCTATCCATTCGCTCGGATGCGCTGTGGCTCAACGCCACCGTCGAGAACCTGCTCGCCATTACCAAGCTTGAGGGCGGCGGTATGCGACTGTCGACCACGCTCGAGCTCATGGACGATATCGTCGAGGAGGCGCTGCGCCACGTGAACCCTGCCGTGCGCGAGCACGACCTTAAGGTGGTGGCGTGCGATGAGCCGGCGCTCGTCAACGTCGATGCGCGCCTGATGGTGCAGCTGGTGGTCAATCTGGTGAACAACGCCATCACCTATACGCCCGCAGGCTCGCATATCGTGATTTCGATTAACGTTGACGACGGATGCGTGACGTGCTCGGTAGCCGATGACGGCCCGGGCATTGCGCCCGAGGACCGCGAGCGAATCTTTGAGTCGTTCTACACCGCCAACCATGGTCTGGCCGACAGCCATCGCAGCGTTGGCCTGGGTCTTTCGCTCTGTCGTTCCATTGCGTTGGCGCATGGCGGTAGCATAGAGGTTGCCGCGGCGGACCCGCATGGCTCTGTCTTTACGATTGGGCTTCCCGCCGCCGACGTTTCGTTTGATAAGGAGTAGCGCTGTGCCGAACTCTGCCGTAAAACCGCTCATCTTGGTCGTTGAGGACGATTCCGCTGTTCGCAACCTTATCGTTGCCGCGCTCGAGGCGCACGGCTTGCGCCATATGGCCGTGGAGACCGCCCATGCCGCCATCGCCGCCGCCTCGTCGCAGGCACCGAGCATTGTGCTGCTCGATCTGGGCCTGCCCGATATGGATGGTGTCAAGGTGGTGGAGTCGGTGCGCGCATGGTCGGGCATGCCGATCATTGTGGTCTCGGCGCGCAGCGAGGATGCGGACAAGATCCGCGCGCTCGATGCCGGCGCCGACGACTACCTGACCAAGCCGTTTTCGGTCGAGGAGTTGCTCGCGCGCATTCGCACGACGCTCAGGCGTCTTTCGTATGCACAGACGGGCGGCGTTGCCTCCGAGGGCTCGTTCGATACCGGTGAGCTGCATATCGATTTTGATGCCGGCATCGCCACGATGGATGGCGAGGAGCTGCACCTAACGCCGATCGAGTACAAGCTCCTGTGCCTGCTAGCGCACAACGCCGACAAGGTGCTGACGCACCAGTTTATCCTGCACGAGATTTGGGGCACGGCAACTAAGAGCGACCTGGCGAGCCTGCGTGTCTTCATGGGCACGTTGCGTAAGAAGATTGAGTCCGACCCCGCGCATCCGCGCTATATCCAAACGCATGTGGGTATCGGTTACCGACTGGTCACCCAAGGCTAGATCGCCAACCACCATTCCAATATGAGTTGCGGTGAAATAGTTCCTGTTTGGGCCTTTACCAGGCTTTTTTAGGAACTATTCCACCGCAACTTTGTTATTTGCCCTTGGGCTTGCTGGCGTAGAACTTCTTCTTTGTGGGCTTGCCGGCAGGAGAGGGTTTGCCGGTAAAGTTCGACTTGCCGTTGCCGGCCTGCGTGTGCGCGGGTGCTGCCGCGCGAGGCTTTCGGGCCTCGGGGTTGCGCAGTTCCTCGACGCGCTCGGCAATTTCCTCGGCGCTAAAGCCGACCTCGGCCATGGCGTCCTCGATGGGCAGGCGGCGCACGATATAGCAATGGTGCACCTTCTGATTGCGCGCGAAATCCTCGGGGATGGTCTGTGCCGTAATGTCCTCCAGCACCACGCCCACACGCGCGAGCTTGCGCGTCTCGGGGCGGAAGCCGCGCAGGTTGCAGCTAAAGATGGCATGGCCGCCCTGTGCGAGCAGGCGAGATACGCCGGCCAAAAGCTCAACATGGTCGCGCTGGACATCCCAAGTGCGGCGGCCCATCTTTGTCGAGTTCGAGAACGTGGGTGGGTCGACAAAGATCAGGTCCCAGCGGTTGCGCGTCTGGCGCTGGTCACGAATCCAGGCGAGCACGTCGTCGCGCACAAAGTGATGCTGCGGCCCCACAAAGCCGTTCTGACGCATATTGCGCTCGGCCCAGTCCAGGTAGGTGTTGGAAAGATCGACCGTCACGGTCTCCTCGACGCCGCCGTCTGCCGCGTAGCAGGTGGCAGTGCCGGTATAGGCAAACAGATTGAGGAAGCGGCGCGCCTGCTTGGCGTGCTCGCGCACCAGGTTGCGGGTGACGCGGTGATCCAGGAAGATGCCCACATCCAGATAGTCGTCAAAGTTGACGGCAAAGGTGAGGCCGCCCTCTTCGATGAGCGGCAGGCGACGGCGCGCGATGTTGGCGCGCTCGCCCGATGCGCCCTTACCGGCGCCCTGCTTGCCGTACTGCGAGCCGCCGCGCGAACGCATGCGGGCCTTGGCGTGCACATGCTCGGCGGGAACATCCAAGATGCGCGGCGCGATGGCCAGAATGTCGAGCATACGGGCCTGGGCCAGTGCGGGGTCGATGGTCTTAGGCGCGGCGTATTCGGCGATGACGAGCCAGCGGCCCGGCGTCTGCGGGCAGCCCTCGTATAGGTCGATGGCGGCGGAGTAATCGGGTAGGTCGGCATCGTAGACGCGGTAGCAGCTCACGCCCTCGCGCTTGGCCCACTTGCGACGCAGGCGGGCATTTTTGCGCAGGCGGTTGGCGAACTGCTCGGACTCCGGGATGAGCACGGGCAGCGGCTTTCCGTCGCCCAGGTCGAGCGTGGCGGCGGGCTCGGGCAAGGGGGAGGCGGCGTTGTCGTTGACTTCGTCGGCATCCGTGGCCTCGGCCTCGGCATCCGCACTGGTCGCAGCCTCAAACGCTGCGGCGGCGTGGTCGAGCGAAGGCCAGACTTCGACGGTCGCCTCCTCGTTATTGGGCATGACGGCGATCGAGCACTCGGGCTCGGCGTGGAGCGCGCGGGCCAGCAATCCATCGCGGGTGAGCACGGCGACCGGCGCCGCGGCAAGCTCGGGCGCTCGGCGCAGTTCACCGATGAGCGTCATGGCGTCGTGCATGAGCGAAAGTGGTGTCTCGGTCGTATCCGCGACCACGGCGGCACCGGCGACGGCGCCCGCGTGGTCCAGTACGGTGGCGGACTTGGCGGCGCAGAAATCGACAAAACGCTTGTAGCCGGCGCACTTGACCATGCGCTCGGCGGTCTTGCGCGCGGCGGGGTCGATGTCTACGGCCACGATGCGTGCCTGGCGCTCGCGTGCTGCCGCCTCGCGCTCGCGCGCCTCGGCAAGTAGCTGCTCCCACAGGGCGGCGTCGTGCAGCTGCCAGCCCTCAAAGCCCCAGCGCTCGCGAGCGGCGCCCGGGGCGTGGTCGGTCAGGATATTCACTGCCTCCAGCAGCAGGCCGCCGCCGGCGCACGAGGCGTCGATCAGCGTGGGCAGGGCTTCGTTCTCGTAATCGTCGGCCGTCAGCTCGCGCTCGCACAGTGCAGTCCAGCTGACCTGCGCCAGCACCAGGGCGGCGTAGTCGGGGCGCAGTACGTGCACGCCCTCGCCGGCGCGGGTCGCGGCAGGCGGCAGGCGTTTGAACAGCGGGTCGCCCGAAAGGTCCAGGCTGATGCTCGCGCGGCGCTGACGCAGCGAAAGCAGCAGGTGAACGTCGGGATCGGCGGCGTCGACATCGGCGCGACGGCCTGTGGTCTCGGCCAGGTGGTCGCACAGCGCGTCTTTGGCGCGCAGGGCCGAGAAGCGCGTGTTGCGCAGCTGTTCGGTCACGCCGCGGGTGGTGATGGCGATGGTGGCGCCGGGGCGGATGATGCTCTCCCAGGCGATGTCGTAAACGCTATCGTACAGCTCATCGGCATCCTGCGCCTCAAAGCGCCCAAGCACCACGAATACACGGCTGGCCAGGCGTGACCACAGACAGGCGCGGTAGCCTTCTTCGAGCTCGCCCTCAAATGTAGCGCGGCCCTTCAGGCGGCGGACATGCGAAAGCCCGAGCCGTTTAAGCTCGTCGGCGAGTGCGGACTCAAAGCCCTCGGGGCAGCTTGCGTAAAATTCCATGGGTGACCTCTCTGGTTGCGTCGCTCCATTATATGATGGATGCTTCGTTTGCCCTTATCCTCGAAAGGAACCCATATGATTGATGCGTGCCCCGATTCCGCCGTGCTCTTTTTTGACGTGGACGGCACGCTGACGTCGTTCGATCCCGACGATATGACCGATAAGGACTTTTCGGCGGTTCGCCCCTCGCAGACGGTGGTTGAGGCGTTCCGTGCACTGCGCGATGCGGGGCACAAGGCATTTATCTGCACGGGCCGCCCCCTGTGGCTGATTGCCGATGGCCTGCGCGCGCTGAACCCGGCGGGCGTCGTGGCCATGGCGGGAGCCACGCTCGAGGTCGAGGGACGCGTGGTACATGAGGACTGCTTTGGCGAGGGCGTTATCGAGGAGCTTGCACGCCGTATGGCCGCGGCAGGGATTGAGGCCTTTTTCGAGACCAACGTGGCTACTTTTGCCCTGGAACCCGCGGGTGTTGAGCAGTCGTCTCTGATCGGCACTTCTGTGGTGCACAGCACCGAGGAGATGCGCGTCGACGGCAGTCTGCGCGTGGGCAAGGTAGGCCTCACTGCGCCCAGTTTGGCTCGCGTAGCCAACGATGACGGCTTTATCGATTGCGAGTTTGAGCTGTGCAATACCGGTGGTCAGAATCGCGAGCTGAGCCCCAAGGGCATTGACAAGGGCGTGGGCGTGGCGCGAGCACTGGCGTATCTGGGCCGCGAGGGAAATGCGCGCACCTTTGGCTTTGGCGATTCGGGCAACGACCTGGGCATGCTCGCTGCCGTCGAGACAGCCGTGGCCATGGGCAACGCCATGCCCGAGGTCAAGGCGGTCGCCGACTACGTGACCGACGATGTCGCGCACGACGGTACCGTCACAGCGATGCAGCATTTCGGCCTCATCTAATGAATCCCGCGTTCTGACGTTTGCTCGAACTGCGACTTTCTGCTTTTGCATGCTCAATCGATTTATCAATCCAAACACTGAGGTGTTTATACCGTTCGCCGAGAAGATAAAAACCCGCAGCTCACGCCTTGATAAACATAGGTAAAGTGTTTAGCAGTTTATCGGCCGCATGCAAACGAAAGGAATCAGGCAGATGGCAATCAAGGTGTTCGCTGACGGTGCAAACCTCGAGGGCATGCTCGACATGTACGAGAACGGCAACGTTCAGGGTTTCACGACCAACCCGTCCCTTATGAAGAAGGGCGGCGTGACGGACTACCGCGCGTTTGCCAAGGAGGTCCTGGCCCACATCACCGATGTGTCCGTCTCGTTTGAGGTCTTTGCCGACGACGTCGAGACCATGGAGGTCGAGGCGCGCGAGATCGCTACCTGGGCCGAGAACGTCTACGTTAAGATTCCGTGCGTGACCACCAAGGGCGAGTCCACCGCCGAGCTGGTCCGCAAGCTTTCCGCCGACGGCATCAAGGTCAACGTCACCACCATCTTTACGCCCGAGCAGGTCGATGAGATGGTCGAGGCCGTTGACGCCGAAACGCCGTCCATCATCTCGCTCTTTGCCGGCCGTATCGCCGATACCGGCGTCGATCCCATTCCGTTTGTGACGGAGTCGGTCAAGAAGGCCGCCGTCAAGCCCAACTGCGAGGTCCTGTGGGCATCCACGCGCGAGCTCATCAACATCTACCAGGCCGAAGCCTGCGGTTGCCAGATCATCACGGTGCCCAACAGCATCCTGGCCAAGCGCAAGAACATCGGCCGTGATCCGTACGAGGTCTCGCTCGACACCGTCCGCGGCTTTGCCAAGGATATCGCCTCGCTCGGCTTCCATATCCTGCCGTAACGCGAACACTGGCTACGCCGCGGGCTGCTCGCCCCGGCCTTTCCTTTCCCTATCGCTCACGCGCTTCGCGAGGGTCGCGCTAGGCAAAGGAAAGGCCGGGGCTGCCGACACGAGCTTGCCGGTAGGTTGGTGATAGGCTCCCATATCTTGCCGTGGACAAAGGTACCCCCGCCTGTGCCGTGCAAAATTGAGAGTATTCAGCAAGGTAAAGGCTTTTACCAGTTAACCGAAGCACGGAATAGCCCCCGTTTTGGCTCTAAAAACACCAAAACGGGGGCTGTTTTTGCTTTTTCGCCTCTGAGGGGCATCTGGAACGGCGGAATTTGCAGAATACTCGCGATTTTGCACGTCGCGAGAGGGGGGGACCCTTGCTTTGGCGGTCTACTTCCCCTTCACCATGGTGAGCGAGATCTTCTTGCGGTCGCGATCGACTTTTTCGACCCACACCTTCACCGTGTCGCCGACGCGCACGACATCACTCGGGTGCTTGACGAAGCGGTTGGCCAGCTTGGAGATGTGCACGAGGCCGTCCTGGTGCACACCCACGTCGACGAAGGCGCCAAAGTCGACGACGTTGCGCACCGTGCCCTTGAGTTCCATGCCGGGCTCCAGGTCGTCGATGGAAAGCGCCGAGCGGCTAAAGACTACCTCGGGCGCGTCGTCGCGCGGGTCGCGGCCGGGCTTCTTGAGCTCGTTGACGATGTCGATGAGCGTGAGGGTGCCGCAGTCCAGATTGCTTGCCAGCGCCGAGATGCTGCCCAAGCGGCGCTCGATGTCGGGCACACCGCCGCGGCTGAGCTCGTTTGCCGCAACGCCGGCACGCTCCAGGACGGCCGTTGCCACCTCGTAGCTCTCGGGGTGGACGCTTGTCGCGTCGAGCGGGTTCTTGCCGCCGCTGATGCGCAGGAAACCCGCGGCGTTGAGGTATGCCTTGGGTCCCAGTTTGGGGACCTTCTTAAGCTGGCGGCGATCGGTAAAGGCGCCGTTTTCCTCGCGGTACGCCACGATGTTCTTGGCCACGCTCGGCGTAATGCCCGAGACGTATCCCAGCAGGCTCGCGCTCGCGGTGTTCACGTCGACGCCCACGCGGTTGACGACGTCTTCCACCACGTGACCCAGCGTGCGTGAAAGCTCGGCCTGGTCAAGGTCGTGCTGGTACTGGCCCACACCGATGGATTGGGGCGGAATCTTAACGAGCTCTGCCAGCGGGTCCTGCAGGCGGCGACCCAGGCTCATGGCACCACGCACGGTGACGTCCAGATCGGGATACTCCTGGCTCGCGAGCTCGGAGGCGGAGTACACCGACGCGCCGGCCTCGTTAACGATGGTGTAGCGAAGGCTGGGCGCCTGCTCGGCAATAAACTCCGAGACGACTTCCTCGGTCTCGCGGCTGGCGGTGCCGTTGCCGATGACGATAGTGTTGACGCTGTCCTTCTTGACGAGGCGGGCGAGCTCGCGCTTGGTGCCGGCGACGTCGTGGCGCGGCTTGGTGGGATAGACCACGCCGTGGTCGAGCAGCTTGCCGGTCTCGTCCATGACGGCGACCTTGCAGCCGGTGCGGTAGCCCGGATCGAGCGCGAGCACGCGGGCGCCGCGCACGGGACGTGCCGAGAGCAAGCCCTCGAGATTCTTGGCAAAGACGTTGATGGCCTCGGTCTGGGCGCGAACGGTGAGCTTAGCACGGGCCTCGCGCTCCAGCGAGGGAGCCATGAGGCGCTTGTAGCCGTCGGCGATGGCGGCATCGAAGATGGGGGCAAACACGCCCTGGCGTCGGGGCCAACGGCTGCCGAGGCGCGCCGTGGCAGCAGCGCCGTCGACGTTCACGCGCACGCGGAGCTTGCCCTCGCGCTCACCGCGGTCGATAGCCAGCACACGGTGGTTGGGTATACGGCGCAGCGGCTCGTCAAAGTTGTAGTAGGGCTCGTAGGGGGTCTTCTCGGTGGGGTCGGTGGCCTCGACGACGATATCGGCGGTGTTTTGCGTAAAGGCGCGCAGGTCGGCGACGTTCTCCGGGTCCTCGGCCACCGTCTCTGCCACGATGTCGGCGGCGCCGGCGAGCGCCTTTTCGGGCGTGTCGAAGCCGGCCTCCTCGTTGACGTAGTCCGCGGCGGCGTCGAGTGCGCTGCCCTTGGCCGAGGCCTGCATGATGATCATGTTGGCGAGCGGCTCCAGGCCGGCCTCGCGGGCCTTCTGCGCGCGGGTCATGCGCTTTTTGCGGTAGGGCTTGTAGAGGTCCTCGACGCGCTGGAGCTGCGTGGCCTCGCGAATCTGCTGCTCGAGTTCGGGCGTGAGTTTGCCCTGGGCGTCGATAAGCAGAATGACGTCCTCTTTGCGCTGCTCGAGATTGCGCAGGTAGGACAGGCGCTCGTCGAGCGCGCGCAGGGCGACGTCGTCCATGCCGCCCGTTGCTTCCTTGCGGTAGCGCGAGATAAAGGGGATGGTGTTGCCCTCGTCGATGAGCTTGACGGCCGCCTCGACGTTGGCGGCCTTAAGGTTGAGCTCGCGGGCGAGCTGGGCGATAAGATCCATGAAACTCCTTGCGGTAAAGGTGCGTTTGCAGCACAGAGCTACCAAGGATACCACCCGTCCCAAAAGACTGTTTTGGGCCGTGCCACGAAAATGGCCTATCTACTACGTTTGAACCGTATGGGTCGACCATCCCCCGGTTTTCCGAAAATATGCAAGCCGTCTACCTGCGGTTTTTTCTTCGCGAAATTTGGCATGGTTGAGGGTAATCGGTTAAACGTAGTAGATAGGCCCATTTCGTGGCGAACGAATCAAGCCGAGGTGCAAAAGGCCCCGTTCCAGAAAAATCATCGGCAAGGTAGCAAAAAGCCCCGCGGGCAGGAGGCTGCTCGCGGGGCAAAGAAGAGGGGCTTGTTGGTGGCGGACCGAGGGGCTCGGCATGGGGTTTCTGCCGCGGCCACTCTTAAGGCGTTACAGCTCGACGAGCTGGCCGGTCTCGGCGGCCTCCTTGATGGCGTTGAGAAGCGTGAGCGTCTTAACGTTGTCGGCGGGGGTCACGACGGGCTCGACCTCGCGGCGGACAACCTTCACAAAGTGCTTGAGCTGCATCTTGTGCGGCAGCGCCGGGTCGACGGCCGGGATCTCCATCTGCAGCGGCTTGTGCCAGTTGGAGGCGCCGTCGTAGGAGAACTGGTGCAGGCGGGGCAGCGAAAGGGCGCCCTTAGTGCCGCCGATAAAGTAGGCGTCAGCGTCGAAGGGACGGTACTGCGGGTCCTCGCGAGCGGTGGCCTCCCAGTTCCAGGGGCTGGCGGTGGCGTCGGAGATGGTCATGCTCGCAAGCGCGCCATCGGCAAAACGGACGTTGACCACGGCGGAGTCCTCGGTCTCAAAACCGCGGGCGGCGCTGGACTGCATGCCCTGGACGGCAACGGGCTCGCCCAGCAGGTAACGGAGCAGGTCGACGTCGTGCACCAGGTTGACCAGGATCGGGCCGGCACCCTTCTTGCGGCGCCACTCGACGTCGAAGTACTCGTCGTTCTTATAGATCATGTAGTGGAAGCTCGACACGGTGAGCTTGCCCAACTCGCCGGACTCGATGATTTCCTTGGCTTTGTTGACGAAGGGATTGTGGCGACGGTGCTGGCCCACGAGCACGGGCACGCCGGCGGTCTCGGCCTCGGCGGCAAAGGCCTGGGCATCCTCGAGGTCGTTGGAGATCGGCTTCTCGACCAGCGGCACGATGTTGCGCTTCACAGCCTCGCGAGCAACGCCCAGGTGTAGGTCGTTGGGGGTGGCGATAATGACGGCCTCGGGCTTGACCTCGTCCATCATCTGGGCGGGATCGGTGTAAAACGGCACGCCGGCGGCCTCGGCCGTGGCGCGGGCGCCCTCAAAGGCGTCGGCGATGGCGACGAGCTCGGCCTCGGGCTCCTCGGTGACAAAGCGGATGTGGTTGCGGCCCATGGCGCCGGCGCCGATAACGGCAATGCGGACGGGGTTGAGCTCAGACATTTCGACTCCTTAATACTGGTGGCCGGTGGAATGCGACAAAGGGGCTGTCCCTTTGTCGCATCGGTAAAACTAGGCGGACTTCTTCTTGCTGTCGGAGACCATCATGTAGACGGTGAGCACGACGGCGATGGCGGCGATCACGATGGCGCCGTAGAAGGACTGCTGGTAGGCGGCGCTGCCGGCCTCGGCGTGATACAGCACGGCGGTGATGGGCTGGCTGATCCAGGTGGAAGCGGCATAACCCAAAAACATGATGCCGTAGTTGACGCCGATGTTGCTGGTGCCGAAGGCGCCACCGGTGAGCGGCGGGTAGATGACGAGCAGGGCGCCAAAGCTAAAGCCAAGCAGGGCGAGCGCCACGAAGAACATACTCTGCGTAAAGCTCATCGACATGATGACGAGCGCGACGATGGTGACGATAAGGCTGATTAGCAGCGACTTGTAGGCACCGAGCTTGTCGATGATCTGACCAAAGGACAGACGACCGACCAGGTTGGCGCAGGTGTTGACAGAGACCACCACGCCGCCGAGGGCGACGGCCGCGGCGCTCGTGGGGTCGGCGAAGAGCTGGACGGCGGCGATGGAGGCAACCTTGCCGACGAGCAGGGTGCCCGCGGTGGCGGCGAAGGCGAAGGTGATGATGAGGACCCAGAAGCGCGGGGTCTTGACCATCTCGCCCGGGGTGAGGTCGCCGAAGGTGCCGGCATGCGCGCCGCCCTTGGGGGCCTCGAAGCCCTCGGGCAGCCAGCCGGCCTCGGGGGCCTTCAGGAACAGGGCGGAGGCGGCGATCGTCACAAAGAAGATGACGCCGAGCGCCTTAAGGGCGCCAAAGATGCCCAGGCTCGGGATGAGCAGCGAGGCGAGCACCGGGGACAGCACGGCGGGGCCGGCGGTCGAAGCGGCCAGGGTGATGCCGGAGGCGAGACCCTTCTTGTCGATGAACCACTTTTGGCCGGTGGTGAGCGCCGGGTTGTAGCCCAGGCCGTTGCCGATGGCGGCGACGAGCGAGAACCACAGGTAGAACTGCCACGGCTCGGTGACGGTGCCGGACATGAACCAGCCCACGCCGTAGCACACGGCGGCGGCGATCACGACGTTGCGCGGGCCGATCTTATCGGAGATGCGGCCGGCGAAGATGCCCGTCACGGCCATGATGGTCTGGAAGACGGGGAAAGCCCAGGTAAGGGCGCTCGACCACTCGGGGTAGACGGCGAGCAGGTTCTTGCTCACGACGGAATACAGCGCGATGGAGCTGATGAAGAACATGGTGACGCACGCGGCGGAAAGCACGACGGCGCGACCCTTGTTGGAGTTGGTGGAAGCCATTGGACTCTTTCTAATCGATACGGGGGAGGAGCGGGCGTGTCCGCGGGACCTCCCTGCCAGGTTGGTTTACTGGTCGGTCGGCTTGGCGACACCGGACTCATCGGACCAAAGCTCGACACCCTTGTTCTTAAGGTAGTTGTCGGCATAGGCGCGACGGCCGCCGGGCTTGGCGGTGAGGTCGCCCATCATGTTGGAGAAGCCGCCGTCGACCTTGATGGCGTCGCCGGTGGTAAAGTCCGAGCGCGTGGACGCCAGGAACATGACGGCGTTGGCGATATCGCTGACCTCGCCGATGCGGCGCGTGGCGATCAGACGGCTGCGGCTCTTTTCGACCTCGGGGTCGGCGTAGAAGTTGGCCGACATCGGGGTCTTAACGAAGCAAGGCTCGACGCAGTTGGAGCGGACGCCGTAGGGGCCCCACTCGGCGGCGAGCATCTTGGACATCATGTTGACGCCGGCCTTGGTGGAGCTGTACACGCCCGAGAACGTCTCGGGGGAGTGGCTGGCGACGGTCGAGATGTGCACCAGGCGGCCCTGGCCGGCCTTGATCATCTCGCGACCAAAGCGCTGCGAGGTGATGAAGTAACCGGTGAGGTTGACGCTGAGCACCTGCTCCCAGTCGCTCAGCGGCAGGTCTTCCATGGCTGCGAAGCGCAGGATGCCGGCGGTGTTGACGAGAACGTCGACGCGACCGAAGTCGGCGATGGTGGCATCGACGGCGGCCTGAACCTCGGTTTCATCGGTAGCGTTCATCTTGTAGCCCTCGGCGTGGATGCCAAACTCGGCGGCGAGGTCGGCGGCTGCGGCCTTGACCTTCTCCTCGTCCAGGTCGAGCAGGACGACGTTGGCGCCGTTGCGGGCGAACTCGCGGCAAATCTCGACGCCCATACCGCCGAGTGCGCCGGTTACGGCGCAGACATCGCCCTCGAGCTTAAGCCAATTGCTCATAGGAACTTCCCTTCTTGTGCCTCCCGGTGGGTCGCTCCCATTAACCGACCCACATGGTTTTCGCTGGTTATCGTATGCTTTGCATTTGCGCAGGTGAATTGCATATTTGTTAGAATGGCGTTAACCGTAGGTTTACACTGTGCGATGCAGTTTATTTTCAATTGAGCGCGTGACCTGCGAAAACAACCCCCTGTTGCACCATGCGGTCACGGGCGCGAAAACGGGAGATTGACGTGTACGATCGACGACTTGAGGCCATATCGGCCGCCGCGGAGCTGGGAAGCTTCTCGCGTGCGGCGGCAAAGCTGCGCGTGTCGACGCCGGCGCTCGTCAAGCAGGTATCGGGTTTTGAGGCGGAGTTCGGTATTACGCTGTTCGAGCGCTCGCACTCGGGCGTCAAGGTGACGCCGGCGGGTGCTCTGCTGGTGGACGACGCGCGCTCAATCATGCGCCAGTCCGAGGACGCCCTGCGCCGTGCCCGACGTGCGGCGGGCGATGGCGGTGCCGTGCGCCTGGGCGTGTCGATGATGTGTCCGGGGCGCCAAACGCTGTCGATGTGGACGGGCATCCACGATCTGGAGCCGTCGCTGCGATTTGAGATTGTGCCGGTAAGCGACCTCTACGACGAGCGCGAGACCGTCATGCGCAGCTTGGGCCGCGAGGTCGATGTGGTGCAGTCGAGTTTTTCGACTCCGCGCTGGGGCGACACCTGCCAAAAGCTCCGCATCGTCAACGTGCCGTTTTATACCGACCTACCGCGTACAAGCCCGCTTGCGCGCAAGAGTCGCATTACGGTCGCCGACCTGGAGGGCATGCGTCTGCGCGTACTGCGCCACGGTAACGACGCCATGGACAGCCTGCGCATCGACCTTTTGGCCGACGGCGGCGTGGACGTGATCGACGTGGATAGCTTTGACTTTGCGCTCTTTAACGAGGCAGAGGAAAAGGGTGACGCGGTGCTCACCTGTGGAGCGTGGTCGGGGGTGCACCCGGCCTTTGTGGGCGTGCCGTTCCTATGCGGACGCGAGGTGCCGGTCTTTCTGCACTACCCGCTCGAGCCAACTCTCCAAGTACAAAAATTCGTCAACGCCATGGCCCAGCTTCTCAACTAGCTCATCCTTACAAAATGAGGCCCTGGCCAAACGGCCAGGGCCTCACAAACATTTTATTCCGTTCTACATGACGGGCTGATCGCGCGCAGGAGGGCGCCCCGGGGGCGGGCGGGGTATTTCCTCCGCGCGCAGTTTCGCAGCGAAGCGAGAATGTTTGAGCACGGAGGAATTACCCCGCCCGCCCCCGGGGCGCCCTCCGTCAGTAACCGGTCCTACTCCAGCTCAAACGCTCCAGTGTAGAGCTGGTAGTAGTATCCGCGCTTGGCGATTAGCTCGTCGTGGTTGCCGCGCTCGATAATGCGGCCGTGGTCCAGGCAGATGATCGCGTCGGAGTTGCGCACGGTGGACAGACGGTGTGCGATGACAAACGTCGTGCGGCCCTCCATGAGCTTATCCATGCCCGCCTGCACGATGGCCTCGGTGCGGGTGTCGATGGAGCTTGTGGCCTCGTCCAGAATCATCGCCGGCGGATCGGCGACGGCAGCGCGGGCGATCGAAATCAGCTGGCGCTGGCCCTGCGACAGCTGTGCGCCGTTGCCGGTGAGCATCGTGTCGTAGCCGTCGGGCAGGCGGGTGATAAAGTCGTCCGCGCCCGCGAGCTTGGCCGCCGCGATGCACTCCTCGTCGGTGGCGTCCAGGTTGCCGTAGCGGATGTTATCCATCACGGTGCCGGTGAACAGGTTCACGTCCTGCAGCACCACGCCCAGCGAGCGGCGCAGATCGGCCTTGCGGATCTTGTTGACGTTGATGCCGTCGTAGCGAATCTTGCCGTCGGCGATGTCATAGAAGCGGTTGATGAGGTTGGTGATGGTCGTCTTACCGGCACCGGTGGCGCCGACAAACGCGACCTTCTGGCCCGGCTTGGCAAACACGGACACGCCGTGCAGCACCTCGTGGTCGGGCGTGTAGCCAAAGTCGACGTTGTCCATGACCAGATCGCCGCGCAGCGGCACGTACTCAATCTCGCCGGTTGCGCGGTGCGGATGTTTCCATGCCCACATGCCGGTGTGGTGGTCGGCCTCCTCGAGCTCCCAGGTGTCGGGGTTCACCTGCGCGTTGACGAGCGTCACGTAGCCTTCGTCGGCCTCGGGCTCCTCGTCGATGAGCTCAAAGATACGGTCGGCGCCGGCGAGGCCCATGACCACGGCGTTGATCTGCTGCGAGATCTGGCCGATCTGCCCGCAGAACTGCTTGGTCATGTTGAGGAACGGCACCACGACGGCGATGGACAGCGCCATGCCCGAGATGCTCAGGTTGGGCACGCCCAGCGCCAGGAAAATGCCGCCTGCCAGTGCGACCAGCACGTAGAGCAGGTTGCCCAGGTTCATAAGGATGGGCATGAGGATGTTGGCGTACATGTTGGCCTTCTGCGAGACCTCGAAGAGCTTTTCGTTGCGCTCGTCAAAATCGGCCTCGGCGGCAGACTCGTGGCAGAATGCCTTGACGACCTTCTGGCCGTTCATGACTTCCTCGATATGGCCCTCGACCACGCCGAGCTCGGTCTGCTGCGCAATAAAGAAGCGCGCGGAGTTGGAGCCGAGCAGCTTGGTCATAAAGGTCATAAAGGCGACGCCGGCCACAATGACCAGGCACATCCACACGCTGTAGTACAGCATGATAAAGAACACCGTGACGATGACGATGGTCGTCATAAGCAGGTTGGGCAGCGACTGGCTGATCATCTGGCGCAGCGTGTCGATGTCGTTGGTGTAGTGGCTCATGATGTCGCCGCGCTGGTGCGTGTCGAAGTAGCGGATCGGCAGGTCCTGCATGCGGTTGAACATCTTCTCGCGCAGCTTCTCCAGCGAGCCCTGCGTGACGATGGCCATGGCGCGGTTCCAGAAGAGCGAGGACAGGATGCCGACGCCGTAGATGCAGGCGAGGGTGGTCACAAGCTGCAGAATCTTGGGCTGCGCGGTCGTCCAGTCGCCCGACTGCCACGATTCGCTAATGATCTGCAGGGCGCTCTGAAGGAAGGTCGCGCCGATGGAGTTGATGATGGCGCAGAGCACCACGCCGGCGACGACGAGGGGCAAAAGCACGGGGTAGAAGCCAAAGAGCGTCTTGATGAGGCGCGACATGGTGCCGCCCTTGCGGTTGAGTGCGCGCTCGGCGGTCGTTGCCTTACTCATGTGCCTCGCCTCCTTCCTGGGCCTGAGCTTGCGTTACGGATGCCTCGGCCTCGACGGCCCCTTCGCCCTCGGCAGACATCTTGTTTTGCGAGGTAAAGGTCTCGCGGTAGATCTCGCTCGTCTTGAGTAGCTCGTCGTGGTTGCCGATCTGCGCGATACGGCCACCCTCCATGACGATGATGCGGTCTGCGTCCTGCACGGAGCTGATGCGCTGGGCGATGATGAGTTTGGTCGTGTTGGGCAGATAGCTTGCCAGCCCTGCGCGGATCTTGGCGTCGGTCTTGGTGTCGACGGCGCTGGTGGAGTCGTCCAGGATCAAGATCTTGGGGCGACGCAGCAGGGCACGCGCAATGCACAGGCGCTGCTTCTGACCGCCGGAAACATTGGAGCCGCCCTGCTCGATCCAGGTGTCGTAACCCTTGGGGAAGCCGTCGACAAACTCATCGGCGCAGGCCAGATGCGCGGCCTCGCGGACTTCCTCGTCGGTGGCGTTCGGGTCGCCCCAGCGCAGATTCTCGGCAATGGTGCCGCTAAACAGCACGTTTTTCTGCAACACCATGGCCACTTGGTGGCGCAGGGCGTCCAAGTCGTAGTCGCGCACGTCCATGCCGCCCACGCGCACGGTGCCCTCGGTGGCGTCGTACAGGCGGGCGATGAGGTTTACGAGCGTGGACTTGGCCGAGCCGGTACCGCCGATGATGCCGATGGTCTCGCCGCTCTTAATGTGCAGGTCGATATCGTCGAGCGCCTGGCGCTTCGCATGCGCGGAATACTTAAAGCTCACGTGGTCAAAGTCGATGGAACCGTCGGCAACCTCGAGCACGGGCTCGGCGGGATCGGCGATCGTGGGCTCGGCGGCCAGCACCTCGGTAATGCGGTGCGCCGATTCGTCGGCCATGGTCACCATGACAAAGATCATCGACAGCTGCATCAGACTCATAAGGATCTGGAAGCCATAGGTAAAGATCGAAGAGAGCTGGCCCACGTCGAACAGCGTGCCCTGGCTCGTGATAATGAGCTTGGAGCCCAGGTAGATGATGACGACAAACGCGCCGTTGACGCAGATGTTCATCATGGGGTTGTTAAAGGCGAGCAGCTTCTCGGCGCGGGTGAAGTCCATCTGGACGTCGCGCGCGGCGGTCGCGAACTTTTCCTTCTCAAAGTCTTCGCGCACGTAGCTCTTGACTACGCGCATGCCGGTGACGTTTTCCTCGACGGACTCGTTAAGGGCGTCGTACTTGTGGAACACGCGCGAGAAGATGGGGCGCACCTTGAAGATGATAAAGAACAGTCCAAAGCCCAGCAGCGGAATGATGACCAGGTAGACCATGGCAACGCTGCCACCCATGATAAACGCCATGGTAAAGGCGAAGATCAATACCAGCGGTGCGCGCACGGCGATACGGATGATCATCATAAAGGCCTGCTGAACGTTGTTGATGTCGGTGGTCAGGCGCGTGACGAGCGAGGAGCTCGAGAACTCATCGATGTTGGCAAAGCTGAACGTCTGGATCTTGTAGAACAGGTCGTGACGCAGGTTCTTGGCGAAGCCGCAACTCGCATGGCTGCAGGTGACGCCGGCAGCGGCGCCAAAAGCAAGCGACGTCAGCGCGATGAGCACCAAAAAGCCTGCGGTGGGAAGCATCTCGGCCACGGTGGCGCCGTCTTTGATGGCGTCGATCAGGTTGGCGGTGATAAATGGAATCAGCATCTCGCAGAGCACCTCGCCAAGCACGAGCAATGGCGTGGCAACAGTGACTTTCATATAGTCGCGGATGCTGCCCATGAGGGTTTTAATCATCCAGTTCCTCCCAGGTTACACGGATTTTCTCGAGCATTTCGGCGAGGTCCTCGCGCTCGTCATGGGTGAGCGCGCTAAAGGCCCGTTCTCTAAAGCGGATGCGGGCCGCCTGGTCGATGCGGGCGTTTTCCCGGCCGGTTTCGGTCAGACGAATGGTGAGTTGCCGTCGATCCTTGGGGTTACGGCTGCGCTCGATGAGGCCGTTGAGCTCGAGCTTGGACAGGATCTCGGAAAGCGACCCCGGCTTGAGGTCAAAGTGCATGCCGAGTTCCTGCTGCGACATCTCGCCGCCGGGCTGCTTGGCCAGCAGGCAGATGATGGGCGCCTTGCCGGACACGCCTCCGCCATGAAAATGCATGTAATGGCCGCAAAAGCCCAGGCCGCTCAGGATGCGCTTGGCGAGTTTGTCTTCAGCGCTGACCGCTTCGGGTATGTCTACCGGTTGCGACGGGTCACCGCCGGGCTCGTGCGAACAAAGGCTAAGAGGTTCATCGCACATGAATTAGTGCTGCTCCTTTCTTTAGTTAGGTAGAGGAATTGTTTTGTACCTAAGTGATTCTAGAGGTACCTAACTGATTGTCAAGGTACCGAATCGATTTTGTGGCAGTGCTGGGATGCCGGTGCCAGGGGAATCTTGGACAGTCTTTGCAGCGTAGATTCAGCGGGCCACGGCGTATCCCGGAGTTTCCGATAGGTTCATTAAGGGGGCGAGACTGGCAGTTGCCGGTTTCGCCCCCTTGGCTTTCCGGGACTTAGAGCGGCTCGTCGCCGGTTCGGAGGATGGCGAGATATGGCTCATATGAAAACGTGCGGTATCGTTTCCTGCTCGTATCGCGTTGGACAAGAATGCCCCAATCGGTAAATTGGGATATAAGGTTGTTTGCGCTCGATCTGCTAATCTGCATTCGTTCAGACACAAAGGCGGTGTCGACGATCGGATTGCCCTCGAGAAGGTCGAGTAGCATAAGGGCGTTCGTCGTAGCCCTTCCCGCCTTTTCGCGAATCAGCTTTTCGGTTTCCGAATGGAGGTCGACAAGCTTCCGCATCGAATCCCGTGCCTCGCGTGCGCTTGCAAGCAAGCAGGTGCTGAAAAACGAAACCCATCCCTCAAAATCGCCTCTCTGCCTTACGCGCATAAGCCAATCGTAGTATTCGCTCCTGTGTCGTTTGAGTTCATACGAGGGGTAGATGACCGGCTTGGTGAGCGCCCCATCATGTATGAGCGAAAGGAGGATGAGCAGACGCCCGAGGCGTCCGTTGCCGTCGAGGAACGGGTGTGTGGTTTCAAACCGGTAGTGCACCAAAGCGGCCTTGATGACCGGATCGATGTCGTCACGCTCGTTGATGAAAAGCTCGAGGTCGCCAAGTGCCTCCTTCATATCCTCCGTGTTGGGAGGGACATACGGGGCCTCATTGAGCGTGCAGCCGTTTGGTCCGACCCAGTTCTGAGTCGTCCTGAACTGGCCCGGCGTCTTGTCGGAGCCTCTGCCATTTCCAAGCAATGTGGCATGGACGGATTTGAGCAGCCTCATACAGAGTGGCAGTTCCTCCATGAGCTTGGTCGCCTGCTGCACCGCTCGAGTGTAGTTGACGACGTCGGTTAGGTCCCGGCTCGCATTGGATTCGTTTGACGGGTCAAGAACATCATCGAACGTACATTGCGTACCCTCGATTTGAGAGGACAAGAGCGCTTCCTTGCGAACGTACATAGAGAGGTACATGTCGATGTTCGGAACAAAGCGAGACATGCCCTCAACTTCGCCGAGTATGGCGCGACAATCGGAGACAAGCCGCATGGAATCAGCGGATAAATTGATTGGAAAGAATGAATCCATATTGGCGGGTCTAAACGAATCATAGGCGAGGGCTCCTGAAAGGTTGTGCCTGACGTTTCCCTGTCGCCCGGGTGTGATGGGTGCGAGCATCGTTAGTGTCCTAAGAACAAATTTGAGCCAAAACTTGTTCTTAGAATTTTATAGCGCCTTCTAAGGCCAAGTTTCTGTAATAAGAAGCGTCAGAAAAACTCTAAGAACAAAATTACGCCCAAACTCGGTCTTACATCCGAAGGCAAGACTTAGATTGCACTGCGCTACACTTAGTCGCACTATGGCGACATCGCGCCGCGCCCGACCCAAGGGGGACACTCATGAAGAACACTCAGCTGCTGCTGATCAACGATATGTGCGGCTACGGCAAGGTCGCGCTTTCCGCCATGCTGCCGGTGCTGTCGCACATGGGCTACCGTATCCATAACCTGCCGACGGCGCTCGTTTCCGACACGCTCAACTACCCCAAGTTCTACATCCACGACACCACGGAATACGTGCGCCAGAGCCTCGCCATCTGGGAGGAGCTCGGCTTTGAGTTCGACGCCATCTCGACCGGCTTTATCGTGACCGAGGAAGAGACGCGCATCATCTCGGACTTTTGCCACCGCCGTGCGCAAAAGGGCACCAAGGTGTTCGTCGACCCCATCATGGGCGACAACGGCAAGCTCTATGCGGGCGTGCCCGAGTCCACGATTGGCCTCATGCGGCATCTGCTGGAGTGCGCAGACTACGCGGTGCCCAACTATACCGAGGCGTGCCTGCTTACCGATAGGCCTATCGCCGAGCAGATTACGCCCGATGGGGCCCGCGCCCTTGTGGACGCCGTGCGTGAGCTGGGTGCCAAGTCCGTGGTCATTACGAGCGCCGTAGTCAATGGCACGAACGCGGTTATCGGTTACGACCATGTGGCGGGGGAGTACTTTACGATTCCCTTTGAGCTCATTCCGGTCTATTTCCCGGGCACGGGCGATACGTTCTCGGCGGTGCTCGTCGGCCGCGTTATGGCAGGTTGGAGTCTGCAGCGCGCGACGTCCGATGCCATGCGTGTGGTGGCTGAGCTTATCGAGCGCAATGTCGACCAAGAGGACAAATCGGCCGGCCTTCCCATCGAGGCCTGCCTGGATGTGATCGACCATGAGTAATGCTGGTGAGGGCGGCATCAAGCCTGCGGGCGAGAACAAGCCGCTCGGCGTGCCGCGTGGCAAGCGTCCGCGTATCCGCGTGAGCTGCGTGGACCAGCTGGGTGCGTGCCGCTGCCACCATGGTCACAAGCCGGGCGACGTTTTTGACTTCGACCGAGACCGCGGCAAGATGTGTGCCATGGCCTGCCATGTGGGCTTTCCCTATATCGATATCCTGCGCTATGGCGGAACCGTGCCCGGCAACGAGCCCGGCACGGCAAAGTTCTGCTGCCCCGAAGTCGATACGTTGAACGTCTGGCTCGCCGAGATCGTTGACGAGTGACCGAGCGTGGATTTTCTCCCACTGAGATAATGAGCGTGGATTTTCTCCCGTTTAGGGCGCACTTGAACGCTCAAAGTGGGAGATTTTCCACGCTCGTTTTTCATGCGGGAGATTATCCACGCTTGTTTCGCGCCGAAGGCGTGACCCGCGACTTCGCTTGCCTACAGCTGCTCGAGCATAGCGGTGCAGCCGGCGAGCACGTCGCGGTACGTGGCATCGAAATTGCCGGTGTACCAGGGATCGGCCACGTCGCCGGGGTGATCAGTCCAATCGAGCAAGCGCGTAATCTTGCCGTCGGGGTCGTCGCCAAAGATGCGATGCAGGCCACGCGCGTTCTCGGCATCCATATAGACAATGCGATCCCAGTCGCCATACTCCGCGCGACGCACCTGACGTGCGCGATGTGCGACGACGGGAATCCCGACCTCGCGCAGCTTGGCAACAGTGCCATGATGCGGCGGGTTGCCGATCTCCTCGGTCGAGGTCGCGGCGGAATCAATGACAAACTCGCCCGCGCGCCCGGCGCGCCGCACCAACTCGGTAAACACCGACTCAGCCATCGTCGAGCGGCAGATATTCCCATGGCAGATAAACAGTACGCATTGCATATGCGGTTTCCTTTCGATCGCCATCATCAAGCTCGAGTATCGCATCTGCGCCTACGCCTGCGCCCGCTTGCGCTCCCAGCGAGCCAACTTAATCGTCACCAGCGTAAGCGCCCAGGCCACAAGCGAGAACGCGGCGCCCACTGCACCCACGTACGCAATGCCAATGCTGCTTACCACGGCGCCGCCCACTGCGGTGCCAAACGAGATGCCGACGTTAAACGCCATGGGCTCAACCGAACTTGCGAGTACCATCGACTTGGGATGGCGGCTGCGTGCCACGTCCATAAAGTGCGTGATGCATGAGACCGAGAACAGGTACATGAGCATCGCCAGGCTAAAGACAAAGACCAGCGCGAGCGGCATGGCGGCGCCCACGGCAAACAGCCCGAGCAGTGCCGCCGCCTGCAGCACAAACGTAACCAGCAGCGCCTTCATGCCAAAACGCGCATCGATCCATCCGCCCAGGATGTTCGAGATCAGGCAGAACACGCCATAGGCCATAAGTGTGGTGCTCGCCTGAACGGTATCCATGCCCAGCACCTGCTCCAGATAAGGCGTCACGTAGCCGTAGAATACGTAGACCGAGCCCACGCCAAACAAGAAGATGAGCATGCCGGTGATGATGCTCGGCTCGCGTAGTAGCCCCGCCTGCTCGCGGAAGGTGGCAGGCTCATCGGTCTGCCCGGCGCGAGGCATAAACGCCACGAGCGCGCTACAGATCAAAACGGCAAAGGTCAGCGTGCCGTACATGGCCACGTGCCAATCGAGTGTGTCGGCCACAAACTTGCCAATCGAGGTCACAAAGACCATCGCCACGGAAAACGCGCCGTACACGACCGAGATGGCAAGTGAGGTTTGCTGCGGGGATAGCAGCTCAGGGATGTACGTCACGCCCACGGCGAGCAGCGCACCCGAGACAGAGCCCAGGACAATGCGTGAGATAAACAGCACCTGGAAGTTGGGAGCCAACGCCATGACCAGGTTGCCGAGCACAAAGACGACGCTATAGCACACGAGCAGCTGGTAGCGGCGGAATCGCCCCGTGCTGAGCGCGAGCACCGGCGTCGCGATAGCGTAGACGAGCGCAAACACGCTGATGAGCTGGCCCGCAGTGGCAAGTGATATGCCGAGTTCCGTTGCCAAGTCGCTTTCGATGCCGATGACCACGAACTCGGAGCAGCCGAGCGAGAATCCCAACAGCACGAGCAGCGCCAGGCAGAGCTTGGTGCGCGCGGGGGAGAGCGCGGCGGCGGTTGGCTTACTTTTAGGCGTGGTTGCGGCGGTCAAGGTTGTCACTCCAATGTCGCATGAATAAGCGGGATTCAATCCCTGCAACTCTAACAGAATGTGACAAAGGGGCAGTCCCTTTGTCACATGGAGGGCTTGCCTGTATAGTCGCAATACAGGCGAAGATGGTCTCAGGTACATCGCGGGCGGCAGGAGATCCCATGGGTATGCACACGACAAAGGTTGCAGTGGGCGAGGGCAAGTTTGCGCTCGAGGCCCAGCTGACGGTGACGCCGCGAGGCATGGCGGTGTACGCCTGCTCGCCGGAGTTTGCGCACCTGGGCGCCACGGCGCAGGCCATTCCGCGCCCCGAGCCCGGCCGTACGGCAACGGTGAGCATCCTGGCCGTTCCGTGCCATCGAGACGAGATCCCGGCGCACGATATCGCGGCGGCGCTGGCCACGCGCTTTGGCGTGCCGGTAGTTGCAAGCACGGGTTTTCATGTTGAACAAGCGAGCGGTGACGACCTGCAGCGCGTGCTCGACACCACCAAGGAGCTCATCGCCGCGCTCGAGGAAGCCGCAGCCCGCATTCTGCGCGCCGGCTGGGATGAGGGCGGTGCGGGCGCCGAGGTCGTGGCGGTCGATGCTGCGACCGGCGAGGCGCTTGGCCCCGTCGACCGCATCGAGGCCCATGCTGGTGAGGGCATCCTGCATCAGGCATTTCTGACGCTTTTGGTCGAGGGCCGGGGCGAAGACGCGCGCCTGCTGCTCTGTCGCCGCAGTCCGCTCAAGCGCCTGTGGGGCGGGGTGCTGGCCGATAGCTGCGCCGGCCATCCGCTCCCCGGGGAAGACGTCGCGGCCGCCACGGCGCGCCGCATTAACGAAGAGCTCGGCATTACGCGCGAGCCCGATCAGCTCAAGCACCTCGGACACGTGGTGTACCGCGAGGACCACGGCGACGGTCGCTGCGAGTGCGAATGGTGCGAGGTCTACCTTGCCCATGTTGAGCCGGGCGAGCTGCATATCAACCAAGAGGAGATCTCGGAAGTGCGTCGCGTGGCTCCGTCCGAGCTCAAAGGCTACCTGCAGGGTCACCCCGAGCAGCTGGCCCCCTGGCTCCGCGAGGCCCTCGGCGACCCATTCATCCGCACGGCCCTCGCTATGTAAAAAAGACAGTCCCTTTGCCACATCCAAACCGTCACAACATTCGGCGAAAATCTCGAAAACGAGGAAAAGCGTCGAATGTTGTGACGGTTTTTGTCTAGGGAATCGCTTCTCATCCAAAAAATCCGCTTGACTGTATTGCCGCAACACAGCGCAACGTAAGGGGTGTCCGATAACGGGCGCCCCTTTTTAAGCGGCAACATGGCTGCGAATTCGGAGCGCCCCCAACAAGAAAGGTGGGGAGATGGAAGCGGAAAAGAAGGCGTTTAAGATCACCAAGCGCGAAATTGGCTTTGTGCTGGGTATCGTTGTCTTTTTGCTGGTGAAGTTTCTTCCTTTGGCGGAGCTGAGCTCGACGGTCGAGCTCACGGTCGGCGGTCAGACCTGTCTGGCACTGACGCTCGCCACGGTGGTGTTCTGGGCATGCGGCGTGGCACAGCCGGGCTTTGTGGGCCTGCTCTACTGCGCACTGCTCGTCCTGTTCAAGGTGTGCGTGGACGACACGGGCGCCGCGAGCATCTCGGCGACGGTCGCCTCCACGTTTAGCTCGTGGACCAAGGCCACCATGTGGCTCGTCATCGGCGCCTACCTCATCGCCAGCGCGGTCAAGGAGTCGGGCCTGGGCGAGCGCATCGCCTACGCGTTCATGCTCAAGTTCGTGCGCGACGCCAAGTCGCTCATCATCTCGATCTTCGCGCTCACCTTTGTGCTGTCGCTGCTGATCCCGCATCCGTTCCCCCGCGCCTTCCTCATCCTCGCCGTCGTCTCGGTCATCGCCGAGTCCGCCGGCTACGGTGACGACGACAAGGGCAAGCTCGGCTTCCTCGTGTTTGCCGCTGCCGCCCCGGGTTCCATGTTCTTCCTGACGGGCGACTCCACGCTTAACCCGCTCGTTGCGCAGTACAGTGCCGAGGCCGGCGGCATGAGCCCGTCCTTCGTCGACTGGTTCCTGTACATGAGCGTGCCTATGCTGGTTGCGCTGCTGTGCACCCTGTTCCTGGGCCTTTTCCTCTTTAAGCCCAGCAAGGAGCTCGTCTACGATCGCGAGCAGATCGTGGCCAAGCAGGCCGCGCTCGGCAAGCTCTCCGTCAAGGAGATCCGCACCATCGTGTGGCTTGTCATCGCCATCGCGCTGTGGCTCACCGTCTCGGGCGACTATATCGGCTGGGTCACCCTGGCCATTGGCGTTGCTCTCGCCATGCCCATCATCGGCGAAGTCCTCACTCCCGCCAGCTGGAACGCTGTCGACATCAAGTCCCTCATGTTCCTGACGGCCGCCATGGCCGTGGGCTCCGTGGGCGGTGCCACCGGCATGAACGCCTGGATCGCCGACGTCGTGCTCCCCAGCTCCGTGCCTGAGAATATCTTCCTGTTCGCCCTGCTCGTCGCCGCGCTTTCCATGATCATCCACATGTTCATGGGCTCGGTCATGGCCGTGCTCGGCGTGTGCGTGCCGGCATTTATCAGCTTTGCCGCCGGCTCCAGCGTGAGCCCACTCGCCGTGGCGCTCATCGTCTTCACGTCCATCAACATCCACTACATCCTGCCGTTCCATAACCTGCCGATCCTTATCGGCGAAGGCAAGGACGCCGGCGGCTACACCTCCAAAGAGGCTATGCGCATGGGCATCCCCCTCACCGCGGTCGTCTTTGTCGTCGTGCTGGTCGAGGCCGCCTGGTTCCACCTCTTTGGCCTGATGTAAGCGGTCGAGCGCCCCGGCTGTAAGCAGCCAAGCGCTTGAACTTCGAGTGGTCGAGCGCTCCATTTGTGAGCGCCGCGGCCCCATTACGTTACCCCGTCCGGCGGCACCCCGTCGCCGGACACTCTCCCGAAAGGAGTACGCCATGTCCACTACCGATGCTTCCCAGATCCACGACCTGCGTTCCGCGCTCGACTTTTTGCGTGAGATGCCGGGCCAGCTGCTCGAGACCGACACCCAGGTCGATCCCGATGCCGAGGTCTCGGGCGTCTACCGTCACGTCGGTGCTGGCGGCACCGTCATGCGCCCGACCAAAGAGGGTCCGGCGATGGTCTTCAACAACGTCAAGGGCTTTGACGACGCCAAGGTCTGCATCGGTATGCTTGCCAGCCGCAAGCGCGTTGCCGCCCTGCTCGACCTGGACGAGGAGCACCTGGGCCTCGAGATCGGCAAGCGCTTCGAGAACCTGATCGCCCCCGAGCAGATCGCCGAGGGCAAGAACGTCGACTGCCAGGAGGTCGTGTACAAGGCGACCGACGAGGGCTTTGACCTGCGCAAGATCGTTCCCGCTCCCACCAACACGCCCGTTGACGGCGGCCCCTACATCACCATGGGCCTCGCCTATGGCACGAGCCCCGATGGCACCCAGTCCGACGTAACCATCCACCGCTTCTCCTGCGTCGACAAGGACAAGCTCGCCATGTGGATCACCCCGGGCAGCCGTCACCTGGGTGCGTTCTTTGACGAGTACTGCCAGCGCGGCGAGGATATGCCCATCTCCATCTCCATCGGCCTGGACCCCGCCGTGTACATGTGCTGCGGCTTCGAGGCTCCCACCACGCCGCTCGGCTTCAACGAGCTGCAGATCGCCGGCGCCCTGCGCGGCCGCGCCGTCGAGCTTGCCGACTGCGTCACCGTTCCGCAGAAGTGCATTGCCAATGCCGAGTACGTGCTCGAGGGCTACCTCATGCACGACGAGACCATCAACGAGGATGTCAACGGCCACGGCTACGCCATGCCCGAGTTCCCCGGCTACACCGGTGGCGCCAAGGTCTGCCCGGTGATCAAGATCACCGCCGTCACCACGCGCGTCAACCCCATTATGGAGAGCTGCATCGGCCCTTCGCACGAGCACGTGTCCATGGCCGGCATCCCCACCGAGGCCTCCATCTACAAGATGGTCGAGACCGCTATCCCGGGCCGCCTGCTCAACGTTCACGCCGCTCCCTGCGGTGGCGGCAAGTTCGTTGCCATCATGCAGTTCAAGAAGTCGAGCAAAAATGACGAGGGCCGTCAGCGCAACGCCGCCATGCTCGCCTTCTCGGCGTTCTCCGAGCTCAAGCACGTCATCCTTGTCGACGAGGATGTCGACATCTTCGATATGAGCGACGTGATGTGGGCCATGACCACGCGCTTCCAGGCCGACGTGGACCTCATCACCATCCCCGGTTGCCACTGCCACGTGCTCGATCCGTCCAACGACCCCGCGTTCGATCCTTCGATCCGCGAGCACGGTATCGCCTGCAAGGCCATCTTCGACTGCACGGTTCCGTTTAACCTCAAGAAGAACTTCATCCGCTCGCAGTTCATGGAGATCGACAAGGACAAGTGGGCCGCCGAGCTCGCCTTCTAGTAAGTAGCCCTACCAAGTAGTTAAGGAGTTGTCATGCCTGAGTCTTCTGTTCGTCCCCGTCGCATTGTCGTTGGCGTGTCTGGCGCCAGCGGTGCGGCACTGGGCCTTGAATGCCTCAAATGCCTGCGCCAGGCCGGCGCTGAGTCGGCGCTTGTCGTCACGCGCGGGGGAGAGATCACCATCGAGCAGGAGCTCGGCATGACGCTTGACGAGTTTGCGTGCTATGCCGATGTGGTCTACGACAACAAGAACATTGGCGCTGCCATCGCAAGCGGCACCTATCCGGTCGACGGCATGATCGTGGCTCCCTGCTCCATGAAGACGCTCGCCGGCATCGCGAGCGGCTACAGCGAAAACCTGTTGCTGCGTGCGGCCGATGTGCAGATGAAAGAGCAGCGCCGCCTGGTGCTTATGGTGCGCGAGACGCCCTTCAGTGCAATCCATGTCGACAACATGGCATGCCTGGCGCGCGTGCCGGGCGTCATGCTCATGCCGCCCATGCTCACGTTTTACAACGGCCCCGCCACGCTCGATGAGGCGGTGCATCACATCGCCGCCAAGGCACTCGAGGCCGTCGGCGTGTCGTGCGCCAACTATAAGCGCTGGTCATAGGCATCTTTAGGGTAGGATACGAGTAGTGTTTGAGCCCGCTGCCCCTGTGGGCGGCGGGCTTTTCGTGTCAAAGGGTGTGTCGGGAGGACCTATGCAGACGGGTATGTATGCGATTAGCGAGATGGCGAGCTTGTTTAACGTTTCGCGCCAAACGCTCATCTACTACGACAAGATCGGTCTGTTTAAACCCGCCGTGGTTAACGAAAAAGGCTACCGTTTCTATTCGCCCACGCAGATCCCGCTCATGCGTCTGATCTGCATGCTGCGCGACTTGGGACTGGAACTCGATGAGATCGATCGCCTGACCTCGACGTTCGACATTGGAGAGATGACCGATCACCTGCGCTCGCGGGTGCAGGCGCTCGACGAGCAGATTGCCGGGCTCAAAGCCGAGCGTGCGAGCGTGCAGGAGCGGCTGAGTTTTTACGACGAGGCGGTCTATTGGCGCGAGCGCGAGGGCAAACCGGAGCTCAAGCAATTCGAGCGCCGCTACGTGGTCTTTGAGGAGTTCCCGGGCGATATCGAGCGTGGCCGCTCGATGCTGCACCCCACGCTCATGCGGGCGATTCTGCGCATGCGTGCGCTCACGGGCACACGCCCCATGCGCGGCTGGGGCGCCATGCTGCGTCGCGAGGCGCTGCATTCCGACGACCCCATCGCCGGTGCCGGTTCCTTTGCCGTGTTGCCGCGTGGTGCCGAGGAAATACTGCCGAGCGATCCTGCCGAGCTGGCGGAGATTGGCGTCGAGGTGCTGCCCGAGGGCACGTACCTGTGCATGAGTCGCTGGGGCATGCCGTACGAGCCCGAGGGTATCCGCGCCATCGTGGCCTGCATGGACAGGCACGCGCTCCAGCCCATCGGCAATGCTTTCGATTTTTGCTACCTGGACACCACGAGTTACGACGAGTCTCACCAAGAGGACTTCTGCTGTATCCAAATCCCCGTCGCCCTCAAATAACTTGCGGTGAAATAGTCCCTAAATAGCTCGAGTGGGCGTGCAAACAGGAACTATTCCACCGCAACTTCGATGCGACAAAGGAGCAGCCCTTTTTCGCATTCCGTGCGAGCCCTCGTGCCGTCTGAGGGTATAAGGCTAGCAAGTGTTTATTTGCGAGGCCTAAGGGGCGCCCCGTATGGATATCGATAACTTTGAATGGTGGTATAGCGAGGGCGAGGCTCCGGACGAGGAGTGGGACGAGCCCGCGCCGCGTGACGTGTCGAGCGACGAGGACGAGACCGGAAACGATGCCGTCGAGACGGACGCCGCTTCCGACTCCGCCGAACCCCTAACCTTTGAACAGGCCTGGGCTCAGGCCGAGGCCGACGAGGCTAAGGCCGATGCCACGGCCACGCTGAGTGAGCCGGCGGACATGTCCATCTCGCCGGCCAAGACCCCGCAGCCGCGCCATAACATCGATCCCGGCAGTACGGCATCTTTCAGCATTCTCGACGTGCCCGCGCAGGGTGCCCAGGCGCCCGCCCCCACGCATCGCCCCAACCTAGCCCGTGAGGAAGACGCGGCCCGCCGCTCTCCGCTCGGCCCCATCCTCATCGCCTTCATGGCCGGCGTCATCGCTTGCTCGGCGATCGGAAATGTCTGGAGCCATGTGGAGCAGCAGCGCAAAGATGCCGCCAAGGTCGAGATGTCTGTCGAACAATCGCTCAGCCGCACGCGCTCGGTGCATGTGTCGGTCGAGGTCAAGGACGGTGCGACATGGGACACCGCCCGCGGCGACAGCCAGATGCTCATCCACATCGCGGGCCGCACGCTCAAAGGGCAGGCGATTGACGAGTATCAATATGTCAACTCCGCTGGCGACGGCATCGAGCTCAAGCCCGGCGACTACGAGCTCACGGTCGACGAGCCACCCGTCGCCACCGATGGCACGCGCTTCCGTGCCTCAAAGCGCATGGTTCCCGTGAGTTTTAACTCGCAGGCGCCCGATACGGTCGACAGCACGCCGCAGGGCGGATTCGACCTTTACGCAATCGCTCAATAACTGCGCCTGCCGCTTCTCCTTGCCGCCAAGAGTGGCACAATAGCCCTCGACACTGTTGTTTACTTTTGGAGGAAGTAGCATGTCCAC
Source organism: uncultured Collinsella sp. (assembly GCA_902465265.1). GTDB lineage: Bacteria > Actinomycetota > Coriobacteriia > Coriobacteriales > Coriobacteriaceae > Collinsella. The sequence continues at coordinate 51,039 of CABQMF010000005.1, forward strand.
CGTCACTACCATCAAGCGCGGCGGCCTTACCGCGGCCATCGATTCCATGGGTGCCCAGCTCACGAGCCTTGCCCTCAACGGCAATGAGTATCTGTGGCAGGGCGATCCCGCCTTTTGGGGCAAGCACGCGCCCATCCTGTTCCCCATTGTGGGCTCACTGCGCAACAACACGGCGGCGTCTGCGGCCGGCACCTGCGAGATGCCGCGTCACGGCCTCGCGCGCATCGTCGAGCACAAGCTGGTCGAGGTCTCCGAGGACGGCTCGTCCGTCACCTACGAGATTACCGACACGCCTGAGTCGCTCAAGGCTTTCCCCTTCCACTTTAAGCTCAACATGACCTATGCCCTGACTGGTGACGCCACGCTCACGCAGACCTTTGCCGTCACCAACACCGGCGACGTGGACCTGCCGTTCTCGGTGGGCGGCCACCCTGCATTTAACGTGCCGGCTCCCGGTGCCGAGGACGAGACGTTCGAGGATTACGAGCTGGCATTTACCGAGGCTTGGACCAACGAGGCCCCCATCATCACGCCCGATGGCCTCATGACGTTCGAGGGTAGCTACAAGGCTCCCGATAACTCGGACGTGCTGCCCATCACGCACCGCAGCTTCGATAACGATGCCATCATGTTCACCGATACCCCGGGCTCCACGCTCACGCTGCGCGGCCGCAAGTCGGGCCACGGCGTCAAGATCGACTTTGAGGGCTTTAAGTACATCGGCGTGTGGTCTGCCGCCGACGACGCCCCGTTTGTGGCGCTCGAGCCCTGGACCGGTCATACCACCATGGACACCGAGGACGACGTCTTTGAGCACAAGGTCAACACCATTACGCTGGCGCCGGGCGAGACGGACGTCCGTAGCTTTAGCGTCACCTTGCTCTAGAGGTTCCGCCGTTCTGACGAACGGCGGACCGGTCGACGCTGCGCCCTTAGGTTCCGCCGTTCTAACGAACGGCGGACCAGTCGACGCTGCGCGCCACCCAGAGCGACAATTTGTCATTCAAAAGGCACGGCATGACCAGAAGGTCTATGCCGTGCCTTTTTCATGCCAACTTGTTCGCTCTGGGTGGCGCTCGCTGGCATTGTCAAAACATCGACGTTCCCAATGACTACCGTGTGTCTATTAATTTTTCGAGCTTGTGCTGCGCTGCTGGTCGCTGGCGTATCCTGTTAAGTCGTCAGCATACGATTCAACAGGGAAGGCAGATTATGCATTCTCCCCAACAGCGCGGCATGCAGGCCCAGCCGATATGCAGCCGTCGCATCTTTTTGGGTAGCGCTCTCGCTGCGAGCGCTTCCGTCGTCGCCGGCGCGCTTGCCGGCTGTCAGCGCCCGTCCACGCTCAAGGTGGTTCAGCCCACGACGGGCGGCGGTCGCGACGACCTGTCCGATTCCGTGATCGGCAAGGATAAGATCCGCATTGGCATGGAGGCGGCCTACGCCCCGTACAACTGGCAGGTTTCCGAAGCCAGTGAGTACACCATCCCCATCGACAACGTGCAGGGCGCCTATGCCGATGGCTACGACGTGCAGATCGCCAAGATCGTCTGCAAGGCCCTCGGCGGCGAGCCCGTTGCCGTCAAGCAGAGCTTCTCGGGCCTTATCGACTCGCTCAACAACGGCCAGATCGATCTCATCATTGCCGGCATGAGCGCCACGCCCGAGCGCGAGGAGTCCGTCGGCTTCTCCGACCCGTACTTCATTGGCTACTTTGGCCTGTTCGTAAAAGAGGGTTCCCCCTACCAAAACGCCACCAAGCTCAGCGACTTTAGCGGTGCCACGGTACTCGGCCAAAAGGACACCATGCTCGATACCGTCATCGACGAGATCCCGGGCGTTGTGCACAAAAACCCGGTCGACTCCGTCCCCACGGTGTTCTCGAACCTGCTGCAGGGTACCTGTGACGCCGTGACCTACAACACCGAGAACGAGAAGGGCTATATGGCCCAAAATCCCGGTATCGTCCCCATCCATTTTGCCGAGGGCGAGGGCTTTAAGCAGGAGGTCGCGGCAAACGTCGGCTGCCGCAAGGGCTCGGACAAGCTGCTTAAGCTCATCGACAAGACACTCAAGGGCATTAGCCAAGAGGAGCGCGACCAAATGTGGGACGCGTGCCTCGACCGTCAGCCGGCATAGGGAGGCAGCATGAAAACCGTCAATCGACTGGCCTCCTTTATCAAGGCCGACCACCGCTATGTATATCTGGGCACGAGTGTTATCGCGGCGCTCGGCCTGGCGTTTAGCCAACGCAACCCCACGCCGCTGAGTTTCTTGGCGCCTACGGGCGTGTTCCAAGACTGCCTCTGGGCAATTCTTTGGGCGTGGCTCGTCGTGTCGGCGGCGGCGCTGGTCACCAAGCTCATGCACTGGAACGACTATCGCGAAACGTCGCCGTTCGCATCCGAGCGTTTCCGTCGTGGCGCACGCTTAGGCAGCTACGTCGTGGTCGCCATCGCGGTGATCTTTTTCGTGGACCGTTGCGTCATGTCGTTTATCGATCTGGTGCAGGTGAGCATTGTCTCGGACTCCAACCCCAGCGACTTTTTGTCGAGCCTGGTCTACATGACCTACAAGAGCGGGGACTTCTTTATTCGCGGCATCGAAATCACCATCGCACTTGCGACCCTTGGTACCGTCATTGCCTTTTTCCTGGCGCTGCTCTTTGTGTTCCTGCGCATTCAGACGTTCGACCGCGTGGATAACGATCTCACGCGCTTCTTTAAGAGCATCGGCCGCGGCTTTGCGACCGTCTACTCTACCATCGTGCGCGGCACGCCCATGATGGTCCAGGGCCTGCTCATCTATTACGCGGGCTTCACCGTTTTGCGCGGCATGGGCTTCGAGACCGCCCAGGCCAACCAGATCTGGAGTACCTTCACCGCCGGTCTCGTCACCATCTCGCTCAACTCCACCGCCTACATGATGGAGGTCCTGCGCGGCGGCATCGAGTCCATCGATCCCGGCCAGGCCGAGGCGGCGCGCTCGCTGGGTCTGTCGCAGTGGCAGGCCATGCGCAAAGTCGTGTTCCCCCAGGGCATTAAAAACGCGATTCCGGCGCTCACCAACGAGCTCATCATCAACATCAAGGACTCGTCGGTGCTTTCGGTCATCGGCGTGTTCGACCTCATGTACGCCACCACCACCGTCGCCGGCGTGTACTACCGCCAGATGGAGGTCTACTGCGTGGCGCTCGTGGTTTACCTGATCCTGACGCTCGTGGCGAGCCGCCTGCTCGAGGCCTTTGGCAAAAAGCTCGGTGCCGAGGCCCCGGCAACGCTGCCCAGCTCCAACTAGGCTCAAGACGAGGAGAATCATCATGGCAGATACCGCCACTACCGGCACCGCGGCCGCCGCACAGACCAATGAGCCGCTCATCCGCGTCGAGGGCCTGCGCAAGAGCTTCGGCTCGCTCGAGGTGCTCAAGGGCATCGACCTGTCCGTTAACCCCGGCGAGGTCGTTACCATTATCGGCGCCTCGGGCTCGGGCAAGTCGACCTTCCTACGCTGCCTCAACCTGCTCGAGACCCCGGACGCGGGCCACATCTGGTTTCACGGCCAGGACCTTACGGCCGAGCGCTGCAATATCAATAAACTCCGCGAGGACATCGGCATGGTGTTCCAGGGCTTTAACCTGTTCAACAACATGGACGTGCTCGACAACTGCACGCTTGCGCCCGTCACGCTCAAAAAGATGAGCAAGGCCGAGGCCGAGAAGGTCGCGATGGAGCATTTGACGAGTGTGGGGCTCGAAAAGTTCGCGCACGCCGCCGTGGGTCGCCTGTCCGGTGGCCAAAAGCAGCGCGTGGCCATCGCGCGCGCCCTGTGCATGAATCCGCAGATCATGCTGTTCGACGAGCCGACCTCCGCACTCGACCCCGAGATCGTGGGCGAGGTGCTCGAGGTCATGCGCAAGCTCGCGGCCGACGGTATGACCATGGTCGTCGTCACGCACGAGATGGCCTTTGCCCGAACCGTGTCCGACCGCGTGGTCTTTATGGATAAGGGCGTGGTGCTCGAGGACGCCGCGCCGGCCGAGCTCTTCGGCAACCCCAAACACCAGCGCACTCGCGAGTTCCTCTCTCGCTATCTCGAGGACAAATAACCGACGCAAACGCTTGCGTGGCAGGGCCGCTCCCGTGGGGCGGCCTTTGTCGTCACAATCGAAAGGATGTCATGGCCGAGGTTTGGCGCTTCTTTGCGCATGAGGACGATTTTGCCGATATAGACGAGGCCGGTGCGTGCGAGCGCTTGGGCCGCGTGCTGTCGTTTCCGACCATCTCGAGCATGGATGCCGAGGCGGTGGACTGGCAGCCCTTCGACGACCTGCGCTCCTATATGCAGCAGGCCTGGCCGCACGTGTTTGCGGCGGGCGAGGTCGAGCTTATCGACCATTCGCTGTTGGTGACGCTTGCCGGCAGCGACCCGGCTCTTAAGCCCGTTATGCTCATGGGCCACATGGACGTGGTCCCCGTGGTGCCCGGTACCGAGGCCGACTGGACGCATGCCCCCTTTAGCGGGCACGTGGACGACACCTACATCTGGGGCCGCGGCGCGATCGACATGAAGGACCAGGTCGCAGGCATTCTCGAGGCTGTCGAGTATGCGCTGGCGCACGGTTGGCGGCACGAGCGCACGCTGCTCCTGGCCTTTGGCCAGGACGAGGAGACGACGCAGTACGGCGCAGGCGCCATCGGCCGCGCGCTCGAGGAGCGCGGCGTTGAGCTTGAGTACCTGGTCGACGAGGGCGACTACCGCATCGTTTCGGCTGCCGAGTACAGCGCGGGCGAGGGTTGGCTCATGCACGCCGACCTCGCGGAGAAGGGCTATGCCGATATCGTGCTCAAGACGAAGAGTGAGGGCGGGCATTCCTCCAACCCCTACGGCGGCACGTCGCTCGAGGTGCTCAGCCGTGCTATCACCGCAATCTGCGATATCGAGTGGCCGACGCGCGTGACCGACTTGCTTGCCGCCCAGCTCATCGAGTTGGGGCTCTACACGGCCGATGAAATTGCCGCCAACGGGGGCGCCATTGTCCGCGATTGCCTTGCCAGCAAGAAGCTCTATCCGCTGGTGACGACCACCTGCGCGCCGACCCAGATTGAGGGTGGCAGCACCGGCGCCAACGTGATGCCGCAGGATATGTGGGCCAACATCAACTTCCGCATGCTCGAGGGCACGAGCGTGGCCGACGTTGTGGCGCGCTGCCGTGAGGCGGTTGCCGGGGCGGACCTTGCCGGTCGTGTCGAAGTGGAGCTGGGACCCGGCAGCTCCGAGCCCTCGCCGTCTCCGCGCATCGGTGGTCCCGGCCTCGAGGCGGTTCGCTCCATCGCCGCCCGCTATTTCCGTGATCCAAAGGGGACGGCGGAAAATGGATTATTCGAGCCAGTGGCAATTGTGCCCTCGACCGTGATCGGTGCGACCGACGCTGCCAACTACCAGCACATTTGCCCTGAGTGCATTCGCTTCTCGGCCTTTGTGGTTGATGACGATGAGTGTGATCGCGGCGTCCACGGCACCAACGAGCGCATCACCCGCCGCGCCTACCTCCAGGGCATCCGCTTCCTCATCGCTCTGCTTCAGGCGCTCTAAAATGTGACAAAGCGACAGTCCCTTTGTTGGTCGTTGGGGACGTTCTTAAACGACTAGTCGTTAAGGAACGTCCCCAACGGCTACGTCCACTCATTCCGTGCGGGTTATATGCAGGTTTGCCTGCGCACGCTATCATGTATGGGTTAGACCGCAACTATGTACCCCATACGCGAAGGGATGCGCATGTATCTGAAGATCGACATGTTCTAGCCGGGCTTACCCCCGCAGTGGCGCCGCGCGCCCCATCAACTCTGCCGATTTTCACCTTCACGCATATAAAGGAGTCCCGCCATGCGCGACAAGCTCGAAAAGATCATCAAGGCCTACGAGGAGCTCGAGAAGAAGCTCTCCGACCCGGCCGTCGCCTCCGATATTAAGGAGTTCACGCGTCTCAACAAGGAGTACGCGCACCAGTCCGACCTCATCGCCGCCTCGCGCGAGTACATCGGCGCGCTCGATGACATCGAGGCCGCCAAGGAAATGCTCCACGATACCACCGATGCCGATGAGAAAGAGATGCTCCAGATGGACATCTCCGAAAACGAGGCCAAGCTTCCCCAGCTCGAGGAAGACATTAAGTACATGCTCATCCCGAGCGACCCCAACGACGACAAGAACACCATCGTCGAGATTCGCTCTGCCGCCGGTGGCGACGAGGCGGCCATCTTCGCCGGCGACCTGTACAAGATGTACCAGCGCTTCTGCGAGTCGCGCGGCTGGAAGACCACCGTGCTCGACTCCAGCCCCAGCGAGGCCGGCGGCTTTAAGTCCATCGAGTTCAAGGTCGAGGGCGACCGCGTCTACTCCGTCATGAAGTATGAGTCCGGCGTGCATCGTGTCCAGCGCGTCCCCAAGACCGAGTCCCAGGGTCGCATCCAGACCTCCACGGCAACCGTCGCCGTGCTTCCCGAGGCCGAGGAGATCGACGTTCAGATCAACCAGTCCGACCTGCGCATCGATACCTACTGCGCCTCCGGTCCTGGCGGTCAGTGCGTTAACACCACCTACTCCGCCGTGCGCATCACCCACCTGCCCACCAACACCGTGGTGCAGTCGCAGGAGCAGCGTTCCCAGATTCAGAACCGCGAGGTCTGCATGCAGATGCTGCGTGCCCGTCTGTACGAGATGGAACTCGAGAAGCAGCAGGCCGAGCTCGGCGCCGAGCGCCAGAGCCAGATCGGCCACGGCAACCGTTCCGAGAAGATTCGTACTTACAACCAGCCCCAGGACCGCGTGACCGATCACCGTATCGGCTTCAACTCCACCTACAACGGCGTCCTTCTGGGCGATCAGCTCGGCACCGTCATCGAGGCACTTGCCGCCGCCGAGCGAGCCGAGAAGCTGGCGCAGGCTGTGTAGGTTCCGCCGTTCCACCGAACGGCGGACCAGCCGACGCTGCGCGGGCCGCATTTGGACAATCTGACGTTCAACTTCAAGGGCGCGACCAGAAGGTCAGCGCCCTTTCGTTTCACGTCACCTTGTCTCAAATGCGACCCGCTCGCTGACCGTCCTCTACCCGCGACGTTGCCTTGCTCCTGATGCGGTAGTCATTGGGGACGTTCTTAAATGACTAGTCAAAAGGGACACTCTTGCGACACCCGGCAGTTGGGGACGCTCCTTTTGTGCCGGCAGTTGGGGACTGTCCCTAAAGGCCGTCAGATGGGGACGGTCCTTTGTGGCTGGCTGCGAAGACTGTCCCCGACAGCTAGTCGTTTAAGAACGTCCCCAATGACTAGGTTGGACACATTGCTTTGTGAGTTTATTCAATTTTCTTTTAATAACAATTAAGTTGTTTACCTGCTTAAAGTTACTTATCATTTTTATAAATAATGCTCGAAAAATCGTTCAAGAAGTCGCGGGGCGATTTTTGACGCTTCGCTCGTCAAGCGATGTGGCAAGTATTTGGTTAGATATTGGTCAGGTTAGGGGCAACCTTGCCAAAAGCTTGACGGATGCAGATTTAGACGTCGACGAATGAACACTCTAGGCAGGCTCCAAGCAAAATTCTGGGCTGATTCTCGATAATCGCCTTCAATCGTCCCTTGCCAAGCGCTGGCCTCGCGTACAATCTGCTCCGACATTCGCGCGCCGCCCGGCGCTTAAGAGGGGAGGACCCCATGGCAAACGAGATCTGGACCATCAAGCGTTGTCTCGAGTGGACCAAGGAGTACCTGGCCGAGCGCGGCGAGGAACACCCCCGTCTTTCTGCCGAGTGGCTGCTGTGCGCAGCAACGGGCCTGGCGCGTATCGACTTGTATATGCGCATGGACGAGACGCTCGACGCAGCGCAGCTCGAGACCATGCACGCGGCGGTCGTCCGTCGCGCAAAGGGCGAGCCGCTGCAGTACATCACCGGTAGCACGCAGTTTCGCATGATCGACGTCGCGTGCGCCCCCGGCGTGCTCATCCCGCGCCCCGAGACCGAGATGCTCGTCGAGGAAGTCCTCAATTATCTGGATGCCGAGGTGCTGAGCCCCGAGGCCGCCGCCCGCCAGCGCGTGGAGCTGCCTTGGAACGATGAGGTCGAGCAGGCTCGCAAAGCCGAGGCCGCGCTGGCAGACGAACGCGCGACCGCCGAGCGTCGTGCCGCCAACCTGACGGCTGCCGATGAGGCGGCGCTAGGCGGCGATGTACTGGGCAGCCGTGCCTATGCCGAGGAACTGGCCGACCGCGAGGCCGAGGAAGCCGCCGCGCAGGCAGCAGAAGCCGAAGCCATGGATACCTCCGAGCCCGAGCTCGACGAATACGGCATCGCCATTGAGGACAACGACCAACAGACGACTCCCGCGCAAGATGCCGCCGAGGCCAACGTACCTGCTCCAGCCGAGCCCCGCATCGCCCGCGTTCTCGAGGTCGGCTGCGGCACGGGCTGTATCTCGCTCTCGCTTGCCTGGGAGCGTCGCGGCCACGTCACCTGCACTGCTACCGATATCGAGCCGCGCGCCATCGACCTTGCTACCAAAAACCGCGATGCGCTTGGCCTCACGTCCGACGAGGCCGCCTTCAGCCTCACGAACCTGGTGAGTTCCATTCCCCGCGAAGAGTGGGGCACCTTTGACGTACTCGTCTCCAACCCGCCCTACATCCCCACCGATGTCATGCGCTCGCTGCCGCACGAGGTCAAGGACTTTGAGCCCGATCTGGCGCTCGAGGGCGGTGCCGACGGCCTCGATATCTTCCGCCGTCTGCTCAACGCGGCGCCCTACATGCTGCGCGCCGGCGGCCTCTTTGCCTGCGAGCTCTACGAGGGCGCGCTCGACGCTGCAGCCGAGCTCTGTCGCCAGGCAGGCCTTTCGGACGTGCGTATCGTCCACGACCTCACCGATCGCCCCCGCATCGTCCGAGCCATCGTCACCGAGCCCAAACAGCGCCAGTAATATTTATTAACTGGTTAGCAAAAATTATAAAGTAGTTTATAATTAGGACGGCTGAAAAGGTCGGCCCATGCAACCTCCTACCTTTCGGGAAATCATTGCCCTACTCAAGCACGATGGATTCGTGAAGGTCGCGCAAGTCGGTAGTCATGCTAAGTATGTTTCTGGCGACCGTGTTGTCACCGTGAACGGCTCTGGTGGTGATCGACCAAAGAAGGGCACGTGGGCAAGTATTCGTCGCCAGGCTGGATGGTAGTTGGAGGCAAAATGAGGCAGCGATTTACCTATGACTGCGTTCTCATAAAAGAAGACGACGGTTACTGCGCCAGCTTCCCGCAGATTCCCGGCGCTTTTGCCGATGGCGATACGCGCGAAGAAGCGATTGCCCATGCCACCGAGGCGCTGATGGCGTTTTTGGCCGACGACCTCAACAACGGTTTGACTCCGGCAGGGTACGAACGCTCGGCCGAGGTCGTGGCCCTTTCAGTCGAAATCGACCACGAGGACGCTCGGGAAGCGGCGTGCCGAACATTTAAAGACGCAGCGCTGGACCTCAAAGTCTCCGCTCCGCGGATTACCGCGCTGGTCAAAGCCGGAAAGCTCGATGTTGAACTCGTCGATGGCCGTCGGATGATAACGATAGACAGCATCGAGCGTTACGCCGCCCAAGAACGTCACGCCGGAAGACCAAAGAAGTTCGTAGCCGTCCAATAACCCCCTCACTTTCACCGACTACTCGAGCCGCTCACCAAACCAACATGCGCTCTGGGCAAATAGATTGAACGTTTCGTGCGAGAATGCCCCACAGTAAACAAACTTGCACCAGAGCGTAAGGGGCTGGCATACACATGCAGACGGTCTATCGGGTATACGAGGGAGCGCGCGAGCCGCATCGGCTTGCAGTCGAGCGCACGGCCGAGCTACTCGGTCGCGGCGGCCTGGCGCTTATTCCAACCGAGACGGTCTACGGTGTCGCCGTGGCGGTCAACGCCTTCTCGGATGCCGTTCCACAAGATACAAGTGAACCTCTGCCGTGGCCGCGCGATCCGCAGGCCACCGTCAACGGCGCCGCGGTCCCCGCACTCGGTACCGGCTATCGTCGTATCTTTACCCTCAAGCAGCGCGAGCTCACGCAAACGGTTGCCTGGCTGGTCGATGATGCCGAGGCACTCGATCGCTATGGCGTGGATATCCCTCATGAGGCCCGCGTGCTCGCCCGACGATGCTGGCCGGGCGCCCTGACTATCGTGGTCAAGGCGGCCCCCTGCGTGCCGACCTTTATGCGCGCCGCCGACGACACGGTGGCACTTCGCGCTTCGGCCTCGCCCGTGGTGCAAGCGCTCATCCGCGCCTGCGGCAGCCCTCTTGCCTGCACCAGCGCCAACACGCATGGCGCGCCCGCGCCGGCAAGTTTTGCCACGGTGGAGGAGCGCATCCTGGAGGGGGTCGATGTGGCCGTCGACGCCGGTGAGACCCCGTGTCGCGACGCCTCAACCATCGTGTCGTTTCAGCACGGCGAGCTCCAGATCCTGCGCCAAGGCGCGCTTCCCGCATCAGAGATCGAACGGGTCCTGTCCGACCCGATGCAATAGAAAGGTTTAAGCGATGTCGTTGAATCTAGGTAGCCTGGGTATGGAAGACGCCTCGTTTAGCTTTGGCGGTTCCTACATCATGGCGCTCGACTGCGGCACTACCTCGGTACTCGCGACCATCGTCGACGAGTACGGCTGCATCGTCGCCCAGGCGCGTCGTAGCGTCAAAACCAGCTTCCCGCGCCCCGGCTGGGTGGAGCAGGATCCCATGGAGGTGCTTGCCAGCCAGATCGGCGTGATGATGGAGGTCCAGTTTAAGAGCGGCATCCATTCTGACCGCATCGCTGCCATCGGTATCTCCAACCAGCGCGAGACCACGGTGGTGTGGGACCGCATAAGCGGCCAACCCATCTATAACGCCATCGTGTGGCAATGCCGTCGCACCGCACCTCTGATCGACGAGCTGGTCGAGCAGGGCGCAGAAGGGCTGGTGCGCTCCCGCACGGGACTCACGCTCGATCCGTATTTCTCGGCTTCCAAGGTGCAGTGGATCCTCGACAACGTCGACGGTGCGCGTGAGAGCGCGGCGGCGGGCGACCTCATGTTCGGCACCATCGACACCTGGCTCATCTACAACCTCACCGGCAGTCAGGTCTTTGCCACCGACTACACCAATGCCAGCCGCACGGCACTCTTTAATATCCATACGCTCGATTGGGACGACGACCTGCTGGCGCTCTTTGACGTTCCACGTTCTATGATGCCCGAGGTTCGTTGGAGCTCGGGCGACTACGGCCGCGTCGCGAGCGACATCATGACCAACATGCCACCCATCATGGGCGTGGCGGGCGACCAGCAGGCGTCGCTGTTCGGCCACTGCTGCTTCCGTCCTGGCCAGACCAAAAACACCTATGGCACGGGTTGCTTTATGCTCATGAACACCGGCGACGAAGTCGTCGAATCCAAGAACGGTCTGGTCTCCACGATCGGTATCGCCGCAGACGGCAAGATCAGCTATGCGCTCGAGGGTTCTATCTTTGCCGCCGGCTCAACCATGAACTGGCTGCGCAACAACATGGGCATTATCTCGAGCGTGAGCGAGTCCGCGCAACTCGCCGCTTCGATCAACGACAACGAGGGCTGCTACTTCGTCCCCGCCTTCGCTGGCCTGGGCGCTCCCTGGTGGGACCCGCGTGCTCGCGGTATCGTGTGCGGCCTGACCGGTGCCTCGAGTCGCGCGACCATTGTGCGTGCGGCCTGCGAGTCCATGGCCTACCAGAGTTATGACGTGCTGCGCGCCATGGAGCAGGACGTGGGACTTTCGATTGAGCGCCTGTCCGTCGATGGCGGTGCCTCGCGCAACGAGTTCATCATGCAATTTCAGGCCGATCTGCTGGATATCCCCGTACTGCAGTGCGAGACGGTGGAGACCACGGCGATCGGCGCCGCGTACTTGGCGGGCCTTGCCGTCGGCTATTGGGAGGACCTGGAGGAGCTGGAGCAAAACGCTCAGATCGTTAAGACCTTCCTTCCCCATATGTCCGCCGAGCGTCGCGAGCAAAACCTGGCGGGCTGGCATGATGCCGTCAAACGCTCGCTCGGCACCGTACAGTAGGGCTGCGACGAGCTGCTCGATACAACAAACCGTTAAACTTATGCACGGCGCGCGGCAACAACATCGCCATGTGCCTTGTCAACAAGGCCATCTTCCGGCCGCAACGAAAGGGGCAATCAACCCATGACCGTCACCTACGATACGTCCCGTGTGACCCTTGTCGATCACCCGCTCGTCCAGCACAAGCTGTCGATCCTGCGCGACAAGAGCACCGGCACCAACCAGTTCCGCCAGCTCGTGCGCGAGCTCGCACTTTTTGACGGCTACGAGGCCATGCGCGACCTGCCCATGGAAGACGTCGAGGTCGAGACCCCCATCACCACTGCCACGTTTAAGCAGCTTGCCGGCAAGAAGCTCGCCATCGTTCCCATCCTGCGTGCAGGCCTTGGTATGGTCGATGGCATCCTCGACTTGGTACCCTCCGCTCGCGTGGGCCACATCGGTATGGAGCGCGACGAGGTTACCCACGAGCCGCATGAGTATTACTGCAAGATGCCCAAGGATATCGACCAGCGCATCTGCCTGGTCGTCGACCCCATGCTCGCCACGGGCGGTTCGGCCGAGATGGCCATCAGCTACCTGCGCGAGCGCGGTGTCAAGGATATCCGCATGCTGTGCATCGTCGCCGCGCCCGAGGGCCTCAAGTCACTGACCGAAAAGGACCCCGACGTACATATTTATACGTGCGCCATCGACGATCATCTCAACGAGGCCGCCTACATCGTTCCGGGCCTGGGCGACGCCGGCGACCGCATCTACGGCACGCTGTAATCTCTGGGCCATACCGGCTAACGTCAAAAATACGAAGAAATGGTGCGTGCGGGCGAGCAAAAGACGTCCACGCGCACTCCTGTTAACGGACGTTTTGCGCTGAGGGGTTCGAAAAAACGTATTACCGTACCTGCGGCATAAAGAAGGCCTTAAGAAAACGTACAGGTGCGTATTAACCGTTTGTTTTACGGTTGTACTTTAGCGATTGGCTCGTACAATAGTCACCAATGTTTGGCGGGAACTGTTCTGTGAGGCGTTAAAAAGGAAAGTGAGGACGCCAGTGTTTCAGATAGCCGATCTGCTCGCTATCGTTGCAGGCGCCATCGCGGGCGCAATTGCCTTCCTTCCCTTTGTTTTTACGCTCAAGCCGGTTCTTGACGATAAGCAGAATGCGGACATGCTCAAGGGCATGGTGAGTCTGGCGGTCTCGGCAGTCGCCCTGCTCGTCTTTACCTTGGTTGTGTTTGCGTTGTTCGGAGAGGCATTTCGCATGTTCCTCCTGGGCGAGGCGATCGGCTTCGTGGCCTTTATGGCCGCCTGCGCGGTTCGTGTCGCCAAGGCGCTGCGAGATCCTCATGAGGTCGAAAGGTAAGTCGTGGAAATTTTTGAAAAGCTGCCTGATGAGATTAATCATCTGGTCAGCGAGTTCAGCTCCACCCCCGTCGTGGGCGATCTGAGCTGCGGCATCACGCAGTACTCGTTTTGGCTGATCGTCTCCACGATCGTGCTCCTGATCGTCCTGGCCGTGTTCAAGAAGAAGCAGACCCTGGTTCCCAAGGGCTTCTTCGTCAACGGTTTCGAGTACATCATCGAGTACGTCGAGAACGATATCGGCAAGGGCGTCGTGGGTGAGAACTGGAAGAAGCACTTCCCGTTTCTGTGCTCGCTTTTCCTGTTCATCCTGATCAATAACATGATCGGCCTGATCCCGGGAATGAAGCCTGGCACCGGCGCAATCGGCTCCACCGCCGCGCTCGCCATCTTCGCCTTCGTGTACTTCATCTACTACGGATGCAAGGCTCACGGCGTGATCGGCTACATCAAGAGCCTCGCCCCGCAGGGCGTGAGCTTCCCGATGAACGTGCTTGTGTGGGTCGTCGAGCTTTTCTCGACTTTCCTGCGCCTCATCACGCTCGCCGTCCGTCTGTTCTGCAACATGTTCGCAGGACACGTGGTCATGGGCTCGTTCGCCATCATGGCGAGCATGTTCATGCAGCCGCTGCTTCAGCAGGCTTCCGCGGCCCACGCCGTCGGCGCCCTGCCTTCGCTGGCCTGGCTTGCCATCCTCATCCTGATCTATGCGATCGAGCTTGTGGTCGGCGCCATCCAGGCTTACGTCTTCACGGTCCTTACCGCCGTGTATGTCTCCGAGGCAGAGGAGGTCGCGGAGGAGGAGTAATCTTCCGTTCGCGCCTTAAAGGTAAGGCAATTCGTTAAACCGCCGGTGCCCGTACCCATGGAGCTCGGCAGTTATAAAAAGGTTATCCTGCGTGAAATAAGACACGCACGACAAAGGAGGAATCGTGGGAGTTATCGGTTACGGTCTCGGTGTTATCGGCGCTGGTCTTGCTATCGGCCTGTCTGCTCTGGGTGCTACGGGTGCTATGGCCCGTCAGCCTGAGGTCCAGGGCCGCGTGTTCACCGTCTTCATCATGGGCTCCGCCTTCGGCGAGGCTCTGGCTCTGATCGGCTTCGTTGTCGCGCTGATCGTTAAATAGCACGGAGCGTCAAGTATGAATCTTTCATCCCAGAAGAGCGCGATCGCACTCTCCGCGTCCGCGGCCGCGCTGCTCATGCCGGTTTCCGCGTTCGCCGAGGACGGCGCTGCCGGTGCGGACATCCTCATCCCTAAGATGGCGGAGTTCATCCCGGCGCTTATCGCCTTCCTGATCATCTGGATCGTGCTGGCAAAGGTCGCCCTGCCGGGCATCATGAAAACCATGGAGGAGCGCGGCAAGAAGATCGAGGAGAGCCTCGACGAGGCCGAGAAGACCAAGCAGGAGGCCATCGCCAAGCGCGCTGAGTCCGACTCGATCGTCACCGACGCCCGTCGTCAGGCTGCCGACATCGTTCTCGAGGCCCGTAAGGACGCCGAGTCCGAGCGCGCCCGTATCATCGAGGCTGCCCACAAGGAGGCCGAGGAGATCATCGCCAAGGCCCATACGACCGTCGAGGACGAGCGCAAGTCCATCTACGCCGGTGCCGCGAGCTCCATCGCCGACCTGTCCGTTGCCGTCGCCACCAAGATCGTGGGCGAGGCACTCGAGGACGAGTCCGAGCAGAAGAAGCTCATCGAGCGCTATATCCAGGAAGCAGGTAGCCTGAATGCCGACTAGCCGCTATCAGGACAAGGTACTCGAGACCTACGCGCGCTCCCTTTTGGAAGCCGCCAAGGCCGAGAACCATGTGTTCGAGGACCTCGAGATGATCGAGCGCCTGGCTAGCGCCAGCCCCGAGATCATCGCCGTGCTCGACACCATGTCCAAGCGCGACCAGCTCGACCTTCTTCCCAAGGTGGCAGCTGCCTTTAAGTATGTTGCCGAGGAAGACGAGGATGTAGTGGGCGTGACCGTCACCACGGCGATCCCGCTCGACGACGAGCTGCGTCAAACCATCACTAAGAAATGCGAGCAGGACTTCGGCCGCAAGGTATTCCTTATCGAGCAGGTCGACCCGTCTATCGTGGGCGGCCTGGTGCTCGAGGCCCGCGGCGAGCGTCGTGACATTTCCGTCAAGACGCAGCTGCGCATCGCGCAGGAGACCCTCGCAAACTCTGCTAATTCGTACGGAGGTGAAGCCTAATGTCCGAAACCCTCAATGCCCAGGATATCGCCAAGAAACTGCAGGAGCAGCTCACGAGCCTCTCCGCGACGGTCGATACGCATGAGGTTTCAACGGTCGACGAGGTAGGCGACGGCATCGCGCGCGTCTCCGGCCTCAAGAGCGCCATGGCAGGCGAGCTTCTGGAGTTCAAGAGCTCCGATACCGGCGAGACCGTCTTCGGCCTTGCCCAGAACCTTGACCGTGACGAGGTCGGCGCCGTTCTGTTCGGTGCCGTCGACTCCATCAAGGAAGGCGACGAGTGCCGCACCACTGGCCGCATTATGGATATCCCCGTGAGCCGCGCTATGCTCGGCCGCGTCGTCAATCCGCTCGGCCAGCCCATCGACGGCCTGGGCGACATCGTCGCCACGCACCGTCGCCCCATCGAGTTCAAGGCCCCCGGCGTTATCGACCGTACCCCGGTGTGCGAGCCGGTTCAGACCGGCCTGTTGGCCATCGACTCTATGGTGCCTATCGGCCGTGGTCAGCGTGAGCTCATCATCGGCGACCGCAAGACCGGTAAGACCGCCATTGCCATCGACGCTATCCTCAATCAGCGCGGCAAGGGCATGGTCTGCATCTATGTCGCCATCGGCCAGAAGGCCTCCACGGTTGCCAACATCCGCGAGACCCTCGCTCAGCACGGTGCGCTCGACTACACCATCATCGTTTCGGCCACCGCTGCCGATTCCGCCCCTATGCAGTACATCGCGCCTATGGCCGGTGCCGCTATCGGCGAGTTCTTTATGTACAACGGCGAGGACGGTAAGCCCGCCAGCGAGACCAACCCCGGCGGTCACGTGCTCGTCATCTACGACGACCTGTCCAAGCAGGCCGTGGCCTACCGTCAGATGTCGCTGACGCTGCATCGTCCGCCCGGACGCGAGGCCTATCCTGGCGACATCTTCTACCTGCACTCTCGTCTGCTCGAGCGTGCCGTCAAGATGTCCAAGAAGAACGGCTACGGCTCCATGACGGCACTGCCGATCATCGAGACCCAGGACGGCGACGTCTCGGCCTACATTCCGACCAACGTCATTTCCATTACCGATGGTCAGATCTACCTGCAGTCCGAGCTCTTCTTCCAGGGTCAGCGCCCGGCAGTCGACGTGGGCATCTCCGTGTCCCGCGTCGGTGGCGATGCACAGACCAAGGCTATGAAGCAGGTCGCCGGCAACCTCCGTCTGGACCTCGCTTCGTACCAGGAGCTCGCTGGCTTTACCCAGTTCGGCTCCGACCTCGACGAGGCTACTCAGAAGCAGCTGACCCATGGTGCCCGCATGACCGAGCTCCTGAAGCAGCCGCGCTACCAGCCGTTTGAGGTTGGCGAGCAGATCGTTACGCTGTTCGCTGGCAACGAGGGCTTCCTGGATGACCTGGAGATCGCCGACGTGCTGCCTTTCCGTGCCGAGCTCATCGAGTACATGGACAATGGCTTTGGTTCGCTGCTCGACAAGGTTCGCGCCAAGAAGATCGACGACGACACCAAGGCCGAGCTCTTGCGTGTCATCGGTGACTTCAAGCAGCAGTTCATGGCCAAGCACCATGCCGACACGACTGGATCAGAGGAGAACTAAGCCCTATGGCCAACCTTCGCGACATTAAGAAGCGAATCTCCTCGGTTACCACGACCAAGCAGATCACGCGCACGATGGAGATGGTCTCTACGGCCAAGATCCGTCGTGCCCTCGATCGCTCCAAGCAGGCCGAGCCCTATAAGGAGGCGCTGACCGACGTCATGTTGACGGTCGCCGGCGACGCCTCCTGTTCGGGCACCGATCCCATGCTGCAGAAGCATGAGGACGTCAAGCATGGCCTGATTGTCGTTATTGCCTCGGACCGCGGCCTTGCCGGCGGTTTCAATACGACGGTGGAGCGCACGGCCGAAAAGCTCGCCGCTTCTTGGGCGAACGACGGCATCGAGTGCGAGATCATCGCGTGTGGGCGCAAACCGGCCACGTATTTCCGTGACCGCGCAAACGTCACCATGCACTTTGAGGGCAACTCCTCCGAGCCCGATTTTAATCAGGCCCGCATGATCTCCTCTCATATCTGCGATGCGTATCGTTCCGGTGAGCTTGACCGTGTCGAGCTTGTCTACCACCACGCCAAGAACCGCGTGGATCAGGAGCTTCGCGTCGAGCATTTGTTGCCGCTCGACCCCGAGATGATCGCTATGGCCCACGGTCCGCGTAAGAACGAGACCGACGCCCCTAAGCGCATCTCGTCCACGTTCGAGTTCGTGCCCTCTCCCGAGCATGTTCTCGGCAAGCTTGTACCGTCTTATATCCTGACGGTCATCTACCAGGCCCTGATCGATTCGGCGGCCGCCGAGCAGGGTGCGCGCCGCAAGGCCATGCACTCCGCGACGGAAAACGCCACCGCGATCATCTCGACCCTTACCCGCACGTATAGTCGCGTGCGCCAGGCTTCGATCACGACCGAGATCAACGAGATCGTCGGCGGAGCCTCAGCATTGGAGGAACAGTAATGGCTAATAACACCGTAAAGCTTGCGGTCGAGGAAGCCACCAAGAAGACGACTGCCGGTGATGGTCGCATCGTGCGTATCATCGGCCCTGTCGTCGACGTCAAGTTTGACGGTGCGGTGCCCCCGATCTACAACGCGCTCACGGTCGAGGCCGAGACCCCGATCGGTCACCTGAGCACGATCCTCGAGGTTGAGAGCCAGCTTCCGGGCGGCGTCGTCCGCACGGTCGCCATGTCCTCGACCGACGGTCTGCAGCGTGGCCTCACCGCCACCGATACCGGTGAGCCCATGAAGATGCCCGTTGGCCCCAAGACGCTCGGCCGCATTTGGAACGTCATGGGCAAGCCTGTCGACGGTAAGCCCATGCCCGAGGTGGAGGAGTTCTATCCCATCCACCACGCAGCGCCCCGCTTCGACGAGCTCACCACCAAGACCGAGATCTTCGAAACCGGCATCAAGGCCGTTGACCTGCTCGAGCCCTACATCCGTGGCGGCAAAACGGGTCTGTTCGGCGGTGCCGGCGTCGGCAAGACCGTTCTGATTCAGGAGCTCATCAACAACCTCGCCCAGGAGCACGGCGGCACCTCGGTGTTCACCGGTGTCGGCGAGCGTACTCGTGAGGGCACCGACCTGTTCCTCGAGATGAGCGAGTCTGGCGTTATCGACAAGACCTGCTTGGTCTATGGTCAGATGAACGAGCCGCCTGGAGCGCGTCTGCGCATCGGTCTGGCTGGCCTTACCACCGCTGAGTACTTCCGCGATCGCGGCCAGGACGTTCTGCTGTTCATCGACAACATCTTCCGCTTCTCCCAGGCCGGTTCCGAGGTTTCCGCACTGCTGGGTCGTATGCCGTCCGCCGTCGGTTACCAGCCTACGCTGGCTACCGAGATGGGCGACCTCCAGGAGCGCATTACCTCGACCAAGACGGGTTCCATTACCTCCGTTCAGGCTGTCTACGTCCCTGCAGACGACCTGACCGACCCGGCGCCTGCCACGACGTTTACGCACCTCGACGCCACCACGGTTCTTTCGCGTAGCATTTCGTCGCTCGGTCTGTTCCCGGCTATCGACCCGCTCGCGTCTTCCTCCGACGCTCTCGATCCCTCGATCGTCGGCGAGGAGCACTACCGTGTCGCCGTCAAGGTCCAGGAGCTCCTGCAGGAGTACTCCGACCTTCAGGACATCATCGCCATTCTGGGTATGGATGAGCTGTCCGAGGAGCAGCGCCTTACGGTCAACCGTGCCCGTAAGATTCAGCAGTTCCTCTCCCAGTCCTTCCACGTCGCCGAGAAGTTCACCGGCAACCCCGGTGTCTACGTCCGCGTCGAGGATACCGTTCGCTCCTTCGCCGAGATTGTCGACGGCAAGGCCGATGACCTGCCCGAGCAGGCATTCCGCTATGCTTCCACGATTGAGGACGTGCGCGAGCGCGCCCGCAAGATGGGGGAGAAGTAGGTTATGCGTATCCGCATCGTGTGCCCCGTGAGCTGCGCCTATGAGGGCGACGCTGCGTTCGTGTCGATTCCGTCCACGGATGGCGAGTTTGGCGTTCTGCCTGCTCACTCCAGCGAAATCTGCACGATCGACCGCGGTTACGTTCGCGTTTCCGATAAGGCCATGGGCTCTGTCGACCACACGTTTGCCGTGGCCGGCGGCTATGCCCAGGTTGCGGACGATGTCGTGACCGTTCTCGCCGAGCGCGCTTGCGATTTGGCGACCGTTGACGCCGACAAGGTTAAAGCTGATATTCAAGGTTTTGAAGAGAAGCTGGGTAATTTGTCGGAGGATGATGCACGCCGCGCCTACCTCTATAATGAAATCGCATGGTGTAAGCTCAAGCTTGCCCAATAGTCAGACGTTTTAGCGTTCGACCATTTGCGAACACATCATGCCCGGGATGGCCCAGCCACCCCGGGCATGCTTTTTGAAAGGGTAGACCTTGGATATTATCCGCGTTGAGGGGGGCCACGCCATCGGAGGTTCCGTGCCTGTTTCGGGTGCCAAGAACTCCGCGCTCAAACTTATGGCGGCAACGCTTCTGGCGCCGGGCAAGACGACGCTGCAGAACGTGCCTGATATTTCCGATGTCCACGTGATGGGCAAGGTGCTCAAGGGCATGGGCGCCACGATCGATGTCCTCGACGAGCACACGCTCGAGATTGATACCTCTCAGGTCGATTCCTGGGAGGCTCCCTATGAGCTCGTTGCCAAGATGCGCGCTTCCACTGCTGTGATGGGACCCCTGCTGGGCCGTTTCCATCGCGCCAAGATCGCCATGCCCGGCGGCTGCAACCTGGGCGCTCGCAAGATCGACATGCATATCTTGGGTCTTGAGGCCTTGGGCGTTGAGTTCGATACCGCCCACGGCTATATCAACGCCAACGCGCCCCAGGGCCTGCACGGTACCACCGTCACGCTCGAGTTTGCCAGTGTCGGTGCGACCGAGAACCTCATCATGGCCTCCGTTCGCGCGCAGGGTACCACGGTTATCGATAATGCCGCCCGCGAGCCCGAGATCGTCGATCTCGCCAACATGCTCAACGAGATGGGTGCCAAGATTGTCGGTGCCGGTACGCCTGTCGTGACCATCGAGGGCGTAGAAGAGCTGCATCCTGTTACCCATCGCGTGGTGGGCGACCGTATCGAGGCCGGTACCTTTATCGTTGCCGGTGCGTTGATGGCCGACGATCGCGGTGTCGATGTCACGGGCTTTTGCCCCATTCATTTGGGCATGGTGCTCAAGAAGATGGAGCTCATGGGTATCGACTGCGAGCGCGTCGAGGATGGTGTCCATGTGAACCGTGCCGAGCGTATCAAGCCGGTCGACATCCAGACGCTCCCGTTCCCCGGGTTCCCCACGGACATGCAGGCGCAGATCATGGTGCTCTCCGCCCTGGCCGACGGCAGCTCCGTTATCACCGAGAATATCTTCGAGAATCGCTTTATGTTCGCATCCGAGCTGGTGCGAATGGGCGCCGATATTCGCATCGAGAGCCATCACGCTATGATTCACGGCGTCAAGGGCTTTTCCGGCGCTCAGGTAACCTCACCGGATCTTCGTGGTGGCGCGGCACTCGTCGTTGCCGGCCTAATTGCCGACGGCACGACCGAGGTCTCGGCCATTCATCACATTAAGCGCGGCTACGAGCAGTTTGTTGAAAAGCTGCAGGCGCTTGGCGCTCATGTCGAGCACGCCACCGTTCCCGATCCCGTCATCTACTAATGCAGGTTGCCTATGTTTAAGAAAAAGCCCATTACGGAATCTCGAAGACCTTCGACCGGCGCTCAGGCAAAAATCTATAGCCGCGATAACGTTGCCCGCTATTCCGAGCGCGCTCGTCAGCGCCGTCGCGGTCATACGGTTCGCCGCGTCGCGCTCATTGCTGTGCTCGGTGTGCTGTTGAGCGCTACGACTGCCGCCGGCCTGTGGTTTGCCACCATTATGGGCAAGCTCGGCGATTCCAACGTCATTACCGACAACCTGCGCCAGATCCTGGTTGATACCGACGAGGCAAAGGACCCGTTCTACGTGCTACTCCTTGGCACTGACGGTCGCCCGGGCGAGGATACATACCGCGCCGACTCGATTATCCTGGCGCGTATCGATCCCACGCAAAAGCAGGCGACGCTCATCTCCATTCCGCGTGATACCAAGGTCGTCTACAACGGTTCGACCATGAAGATCAACGCCTGCCACACCTACGGCGGCGCCGAGGCCATGGTCCAGGCGGTCAACGAGCTGTGCGGCGTGCAGATTTCGCACTATGCCGAGGTCAGCTTCGATGGCATGCAGTCGCTCATCGACTCGGTCGGCGGCATCGACATCAACGCGACCGATGACGTTGATGACCCTGAGCACCTCGACATTAAGATCACCGCCGGTCAGCAGCACATGGATGGCGCAACCGCCCTTACCTATGCCCGTAGCCGCTACATCTATGCCGATGGCGACTACACACGCATGCGCCACCAGCGTCAGGTGCTCGGCGCCCTCGCCAACCAGATCCTCAACAACTTCGATGCCACCAAGGTTTTCGACCTCGTCAATTCGCTGTCCGACATGCTCGTGACCGATATGAGCGTTCAGGATATCGTCTCTACGGTCAATGCCATGCGCGGCATGGATGTTGACGGCATCTATTCGGCCAACTTGCCTTCGTATGCCGATGACAGCACTATGATTGATGGCGTAAGCTACGTCTTTGTCTACGAGGACGAGCTCAAGGAAATGATGGAGCGCGTCGACGCTGGCAAGGATCCCAAGGGCCCCAATACCATGGGCCAGTCCGATGGCTCCAGCTCTACGATCGGCGACCTGAACAACAACACGTCCGACGATTACGCCAACGGCACCGCAACCTCATCGGTCAACTCTGACGATTCGGACGATTCGACTGATTCGAGCGATTCGGACTACTACGAAGAGCCCACCGGCGACGGCAACGGCTACGAAGCCAACTACTAGAGTTACGCGGGCTTACCAGCCCGCGTAACGGCTCGACGCTGCGCGCCGCCCAGAGCGACAATTTGTCATTCAAAAGGCAGGGCATGACCAGAAGGTCAATGCCCTGCCTTTTTCATGCCAACTTGTTCGCTCTGGACGTCGCTCGCTGACGTTGATTCAACCTGCGATGCCGACTACACTCCTTGCACCAATAGTCGTTGGGGACGTTCTTAAACGACTAGTCAAAGGGGACACTCTTGCGGCATTTGGCACTTGGGGACGTTCCTTTTGTGCCGGCAGTTGGGGACACTCCTTGCGTCAAGAGGCTGGCGCGCGTCAACCTGTCCTCATTGCAGCAAAAAATCGCCCCGTTCTCGGTTGAGGACGGGGCGATTCGTCTTTTAGGGTTGTGCAGCTAGGCTTATGCGAAGCGGGCGACGAGTTCCTCGAGAACGTCAGTCATCTTGACGAGCGAGCTGACCGGGACAAACTCGTTAACGCCGTGGTAGCAGTAGCCGCCCGTGGAAAGGTTGGGGCAGGGCAGGCCGCGGAATGACAGCTGCGCACCGTCGGTACCACCGCGAATCGGCAGCACCTGGGGCTCAATGCCGCAGGCAAGGTAGGCTTCCTTGGCGACATCGACAAGCTCTGGGTAGTCACGCACGATCTCGGCCATGTTGCGGTACTGCTGCTTGATCTCAACTGTCACGAGTTCCTCGCCCAGGCGCTGGTTGAGCAGTGCTGCGGCGGCATCCATCAGCTCGAGCTTCTGCTGGAACTTGGCGGCATCGTGATCACGGACGATATAGCGCGCCGTGGCATGGTCGACCGTTGCCGAGACGCCCTCAAGGTGATAGAAGCCCTCGTAGCCCTCGGTGTATTCCGGACGCTGCTCGTAGGGGAGCAGGGCATTGAAGTCGCAGAACAGATTGCCCGCGTTGACCATGCGGCCTTTGGCGTCACCGGGATGGATGGATTGGCCCTCAAAGCGAACGGTTGCCTCGGCGGCGTTAAAGCACTCCCATTCCAGCTCGCCAACGGGACCGCCGTCGACCGTGTAGGCGTACTTGCAGCCAAAGGCCTCGATGTCCAACAGCTCGGCGCCGTGACCGATCTCCTCGTCCGGGCAAAAACAAATGCCGAGTGCGGGGTGGGGCAGCGAGGGGTCCTGAGCGATACGCGCGACAAGCGCCATGATCTCGGCGACGCCGGCCTTGTCGTCAGCGCCCAGCAGTGTGGTGCCGTCACTGCAGACCAAGTCCTCACCCACAAGGTCGTTCAGGGCGGGAAGCTTGGCGGTGCTCATGGCCACAGGCTTGCCGTCAACGGTACCGCAGACCAGGTCGCCGCCTTCGTAGTGCACAATGTGCGGCTTCACACCGGCGCCCGGCGCAACCTCGGTGGTGTCGAGGTGTGCTATCAGGCCCAGGGCGGGCTTGTTCTCCGCGCCCGCGCTCGCAGGAATATGCGCGCACACGTAAGCATGCTCGGTCACATGGGCATCGGCCGCGCCGAGCTCGCGCAGCTCCTTGGCCAGGATGTTGGCAAGGTCAAACTGAACGGTGCTCGAAGGCACCTGGTCGCAGTTTGCATCCTCGGATTGCGTGTTGATTTGGACGTAGCGCAAAAAGCGCTCAAGGACGTCGGGGTTCGTGGCGTTGTTTTCCATAAAGACCGCTCCAATCTTGGTCGTCGTGTGCAACAAGAACTCTAGCACGGTATGCCACGGCATACCGCGACACTTGGATGGGGTAGAATCAGCCTTTGAAAGCAGAAGGGACGGAAGGTCATGGATACGACAAATAGCTCGCGCGAGCTGCATCTAACGGTGGCGAACGAAGACTACTTGGAGTGCATGGTTCGCATCGAAAACGAAGAAGGAGAGACCAATGGCGTGCGATCGGTCGACATCGCGCAGCGTCTTGGTGTCTCCAAGGCATCGGTCAATAAGGCAGTTTCGGCGCTTAAGGCGTCCGAGCTTGTCGAGCAATCGCATTACGGCAAGGTCATCCTGACCGACCGTGGTCGCGAGGTCGGCACGGCTATCTGGTACCGTCATCGCCTTATTCGCACGTTTTTGGTCCAGGAGCTCGGCGTCGATTTTGAGCGGGCCGATTCCGAGGCGTGCATGATGGAACATGCGCTTTCCGAGGACACGATGAGCCGCTGGCTCGCTTATCTCGAAAAACAGGGAATCAGCGTCGAGGAATAGCGAAACTTATATATGGATACGAGTTATTACAACCGCCCCGGCGGCGAGGAACTTATGCGCCGCATGTCGAGCGAGACCCTGTTGACGCAGGGCCCCATGGGCAGCGTGCTGATGAGTGAATACGATGCCGCCGACATCCCACCGGCGTTTTGGAACCTTGCCGAGCCGCAGACTGTTTCTCGTATCCATCGCCTGTATGTCGCCGCCGGTGCGCAGGTGCTCATTACCAATACCTTTCAGGCATCAAGCTATGCCCTCAAGCAAGATCAGATTACGCCGTCCGTGGCTGAGGTCAATCGCGGTGCCGTCGACGATGCGCGCCAGGCGCACCCTCAGCTGCTGCTGGGCTCGATGGGCCCGATCGGCATTGAGTGGTTTGCCGAAGACTCTGCCGAGTATCGAGAAATCCGAGGTATTTCGCGAGAGCAGGCATACGCCCTGCTCAATGCTGGTGTTGACGGTCTGCTGATCGAGACGGTGACATCTATCCGTAATTTGCAGCCCATGCTTGCCGGCGCCCAGGATGCCGCCGACGGCATGCCTGTTTTGGTGAGTTTTGTCGTTGACGATAATGGCGACCTGCTAGGCGATGGCCTCAACATCGAGGCTGCCGTTTTGTACGCCGAAAAGCACGGCGCAAACTCGGTTGGCGTTAACTGCTGTTCACTTGCGGCCGCGAACGTGGCGGTGCCCAGGATGGTTGCATCGGCGACTACGCCCGTCACGGTACGCCCCAACGTGGGCAATCCGGTTCAAACTCAGGACGGCCCTGTGTGGCGCGAGAACCCCGAAGCCTTCGCGCGCGCTTGCATCGAATGGAGGCATGCCGGTGCCGCAATGGTGGGCAGTTGCTGTGGAACCACGGCGATCACCACGGCGGCGATGGCCGAGGCGCTCGATATATAAAGGTCGAAACCGCTCCATACGGGGCGGTTTTTTTATTGCTTGCACATCGTCGGTAGCATTTGCCCAAATGGTGAATGCCGGTTTTGGCAGGTTGCTGGGCGCGCGTTGCGGGTATACCGCATGCGTACCATGATCCAAACACTGTGAGGTGTCTGCGCGTGTGCGCGATAATTCATTTTGGAACTGACGGTTGGCGCGCCCGCGTCGACGACGACTTTACCGCCGACAACGTTGCCCGCATTGCCGATGCCGTCGGCGAGTTGTGGCAAAAGATCAATCCCGGCAAAACAGTATATATAGGGTTCGACACCCGGCCGCAGGCGCGCGAGTTCGCTGAGCTTGCGGCAGGCGTGCTTGCGGCTCACGGATTGGACGCAGTGCTCGCATCTCGGCCTGTCCCGACCCCCGCCCTCACGTGGGCGGCGGCGTATGACGGCGAGGCCTGCGGTGCGCTCATGGTGACGGGGTCCCATCATCCGCAGGGGTATCTGTGCCTTAAACTACGCATGGGAGATGGCTCGACGGCCAATCAGGATGTCATCGAAGAGCTCGAAGAGACCATGGCCCCCGAGCCGATGGGGATCGAGGAACGCTATCGCACCGCGGATATTATTCCTGACTATATGCAGGCGGTGGCATCGTTTGTCGATGCCGAGGCCATTCGAGCCGCTCACCTGCGTGTGGTAGTTGACCCCATGGGCGGCGCGGCTCAGGGATATCTTGCCGACCTGCTGCGGGAGCTAGGCGTCGAGGTGCACGAGATTCATGCCGGACAGTCGTCCGATCAAGAGGACATTTGCCCCGACCCTGTTGAGCCATGGGTGGACGCTTGCGAGCGTACGGTTGTCGAGGACGGGGCGTGCGCGGGCCTGGTGACCGACGGCGATGCCGATCGTATCGGCGCGGTCGACGAACGCGGTAGATATATACATCCGCATCAAATCATGGCGCTTGTTTTGGGCGACCTCGTTCAATTTCGCAATTTGAAGGGGCGTGTCGTCGTCAATCTCTCGTGCTCGACGCTCGTGCGCCGCATTGCCGAGGCGCTTGGCTGTCGCGTGACCGTTAAGCCGGTCGGTTTCAAATATATAGCTGCAGAGATGAAGAAAGGCGGCGTCCTCATGGGAGGTGAGGAGGCCGGCGGTATCGGCATCGCCGCACATATGCCCGAGCGTGATGGAATCCTTGCTTGTCTGATTTTGTGTGAACTTATGGCAAAGACGGGTGCGCCCTTGGGCGTTTTGGTCGATCAGCTCGAGGCCAGTTTTGGTAAGACGAGCTATGGGCGTCGCGATTTGCGCCTTGAGGCCGAAGACGCCGAATCGCTGCGAACGCTGCTTCCTGGCATGAATCCCAAATCGATTTGCGGCAAGGCGCCGCAGACTGTAAGCCATATGGATGGTTTACGTTTGGCATTCGAGGATGACACCTGGCTGCTGATCCGCCCTAGCGGGACCGAACCGGTGGTTCGCGTATACGCCGAGGGGTTCTCGGTGGAGGAGCGCGATGAGTTGCTCGATGCCGGCTGTGCCTTGGCTAAGGGAGCCTATCAGCTTTAGCCATATGACGCTTCACTATAAAGAGACCCTCGGTGAGCGGTAGAGAACGGCTGGCAAACGTAAGCTGGCTTTAAATATGTGTAGGAAATGTGTACGCCCAGATTCCCGCCCACGGGGGCCCTCCGGTCTGGCAATATATCTCCTTGCCGCGCGGCCCGGTCGAACCGGATCGGCCGCGGGGCGTGCACCTTGAGAACCGGATACTGCGAGGATGGACACTTACTTCAGTGTCGCATCCGGGCAGACATCGAACCATTTGAAATGGTCTAACTTGGATTTGTTTTTCGCAAGGCCGCCGAGAGGCGGCCCCGAGAAATTCCTTTTCCTATACTAAAACCATATGAATCGAACGGAACCGATCAGCGAATGACTGAGAGGACCGGACGGGCTCGAAGCCCATTTATTTTGGACGGAGAGTTCGATCCTGGCTCAGGATGAACGCTGGCGGCGCGCCTAACACATGC
>CABQMF010000006.1 GCA_902465265.1 uncultured Collinsella sp.
GGGATTTGCTATCAAAAGCGGCGAGAGCAACAAAAGGTTATGCGTATTTAGTTCAACTTGTTGGGTATTCAATCTGGCAGCGCGCCAACCTTCATCGGGAGAAATCAACTCTCGTTACTGGGCGCGATGTTGATGAAGGTATCCTGCTTGCCGAAGCTCGTTTCCGCGACGCGGTCCACGAGCCTGCAATTTCGGGTCTTTCCCGTAATGAAATCAATTACCTGTATGCCATGTGCGAGGATAGTAGGCAATCCAAGACATCGGATTTAGCCAAACGCCTTGGTAAAAAGACGAGTGAGCTGAGTTCTGTTAGGGCCAAGCTACTTTCACGAGAAGTTATCCAGGCGCCTCAGAGGGGCTATGTTCAATTTGCTGTGCCGGATTTGGACGAGTATCTCAAAGATAATAGAGATGAGATTCTATCGAGGTATTAAAGCTCCAGATTAAATCCTCGAGATTAACCCCCTCATCCTCTAAAAAAGTACTTAACACAGCCTTAATGGCGCCTCGGCCTGCGTTGACAGCGTACAATACGCATGTTTGACTATGGCAAAAGTGATTTTAAGGGAGGGGGCGCGCCATGGAGGTGCTGGTTGTTGGCAACACCGCATATGTTGACGACGACTTTTGTGCCAAGGCGTTTCCCGGTGACCATGTTCAGGTTGTAGCTGCCGACGATGCGCAGCGTGAGTCATCGTCCCACGGCTCGTGGAAAGAGCTGCTGCTCCACCTGGACCAGGCTTATGAGTTCGACCGCGTGGTCTACCTCTCCGCGTATCTCACTCCGCATACCGAGACCTTTGGCGACATTGAGTTGCTGCGCTCGGTGTTTCGTGCCTGTATGGGCCGCCGTGTGCAGCTGCTGTTTGTGGCGGGGCCTGCGGGCGCGGAACGCACCGGCGGCGCGGCGAGCAATGCCGATTCGCTTGATGCCACAGATGCTGCCGCCCAAACGGGTAAGGGCATTATCGCCCGCGCGGCCAATGACCTCTGTCGCTACTATGCCTCGCAAGACGACATCCAGGTCAAGATCCTGTGCACGCCCTATCTGTATACCGCCTCCGCGGCGCTCAACGACCCCTTCTTGGTGCCGCTGTTCGAAGCCTGTTCGACCGGATCGGTCGCGCTCCAAGGTGCCGCGGACGCGCCGTTTCCCCTGCTGTGCGCAGAGGAGCTAGCGGTGCTGGTGCATCGCGTCTTTGACAGTTGGGATGCGACCTTTGAGACGCTCGACGTTGCAGATGCTTTCCATCGCACAGTGGGCGACTTAGGCGGCGCACTCCAGGGCCTGTTCCCCGGGCTGTCCGTTGCCTATGGAGAGTCGACCGGCTATGCGTTGCCCGCAGGCGATGCCGCTCGCAAACGCTATGGCTGGTTTCAGCGTTACGACCTGCTGCGCGATCTTTCGACCATCCACGCCCGCTGGGTTATCACCCGCACCAAAAAGGTTAATCCCCTTCGTGCGGCCATCGATCGCATCCAGCTGCGCACGCTGCCTATTAAATGCCTGGAGACGGGCTTCGCTTGGGTGCTGTTTGAGGTGCTGGAGCATCTGTTCTCCCAATCTGCCCAGCTCAACGTGCTCGACTATCGTTTGCTCTATGTGGTCCTGATTGGCACGCTCTACGGGCTCGACTTTGGTCTGGTTGCGGCGCTGCTGGCGTCCATTGGTCTGGCCGTGAGCTATTTTGCCCTGTACGGATACACTTTCCAGGGCCTATTCTATGAGCCGTCCAACTGGCTGCCGTTTATTGCGTACTTTGTGGTGGGCGCCGTGTGCGGCTATGTACAGCTGCGCAACAGCGAGGCCGTTAAGGCGGAGCGTGACGAAAACGAGCTTGTGCGAAACCGCAACACGTTCCTAACGCGGCTCTATCACGACGCGATTGAGGACAAGCGTGCCTATAAGCGACAGATTGTCGGGCGCCACGACAGCTTCGGCAAGATCTTTGCCGTGACGCAGGAGCTCGACGTGCTCAACCCGCGCGATATATACCGCAAGTGCTGTGAGCTGCTGGGCGAGATTCTCGAGAACGATTCGGTGACGATCTACCATGTTTCGGGCGGGGCATTTGCGCGCCTGGTAGCGGCGAGTCCGGCGCTTTCCAACGATGTGCCGCGCTCGCTCTCGCTCGATGATCTTGCGCCCGTGCTCCAAGGTCCGATCTCGGGTTTGTGGGTGAACCGCGCGCTGACGTCGGGGCTTCCGATGTTTGGCTATGCGATCGAGCGCGATGGAGCCCCCGCCGTGTTGATTTTTGTGCGTCACGTGGCCGAAAGCCAAATGACCCTGTACTACCAAAACCTGTTCCGCATCCTGTGCGGTCTGGTGGAAAGCGCGCTGGGACGCGCCTTCGATTACGAGGCCGTGGCGCAGGATAAGCGCTGCGTTGCCGGCACGTGCGTTCTCAGCCACGATGCCTTTGGCCAGGAGCTTGCCGCCGAGCAGGCGCTTGCGGACAACAAGATGGGGAGCTTTTTGCTCTTGCGCGTGGTGCCGGGCATGGAGCCTGTTGGCGAGCTGGTCGGCGCCATTGGGTCGTCGATTCGCGAGAGCGACGCTGCGGGCTTGGTCGATGGAGACACGCTTTACCTGCTCATGCGTCAGGCGACCGAGGCCGACCTGCCCGTTATTTGTGCGCGCTTGGCCGCCAAGCAGATTACGGTGGAACCCGTAGATGGCGAGGATGTTGTGGCCCTGCTGCAGCGCATTGCGCCCGCTGGCAACGGTGAGGGGGAGGCCGCTTGATCTCGCTTGCCGTTGCTGCCGTACTGCTATTAATTCATGTGCTGGTGTGTCTGGTGCTGTGGACGCTTATGAAACTGGGCCTTCTGCCGGTTCGAGGGCACATGCTTGCCGTGATGGTGCTCGTACCGCTGTGGGGTCCGTTGCTCGTGGCACTGCTCTCGGTTCGTAGCGCGGTGTTCGGTGACGACCTTAAGGACGCCACGCTGGAGACGCTGCGCATTAACGACGACATGCATCGCAGTTTGCTCGTGCAGGGGCGCGAGGGCGATGATGGCGTGGTGCCGCTCGAGGAAGCACTGATCGTCAATGACCCGGCAGACCGGCGCCGTCTGATGCTCTCCATGCTTACCGAGGATCCGGATGCGTACCTGGCACAGTTGCAGGCAGCAAAACTCAACGACGATGTTGAGGTCGCGCACTATGCCGCGACGGCGGTGGCGCAGATTTCCAAGGAGTCCGACCTTAAGCTTCAGCAGTTGGAGTGCGCGTTTAAGACAGATTCCAGCTCGCATAACTTGGAAGCGTATTGCGACTTTTTGGGCGCCTATCTGGACTCGGGTTTGGCAGAAGGCCGCGTGGCACAGATTCAGCGTCAGCAGTATGCACGCTTGCTCGCGCGTCGTTGCGAACGCGAGGACGGGCCTGCGCTGCGCATTCGCTATGCCACGGCGCTGGCCGATGCCGGCGAGATTGATAAGGCAGAGGACGTCGCTAGCCAGTTGGTGATCGATGCGTCAGACGAGCAGGACGTGTGGATGCTCTGCCTGCGGTTGGCTGTGATTCGTCGCGATGGGCAGGCGGTGCGGCGTGTAATCGACGCGATTGACAAGCAGCATGTGTATTTGAATGCCGAAAATCGCGAGAGGCTGACATTTTGGCGCAACGGAGAGGAGGCCCGATGAGCGTGGTGCAACATATCCGCGAACGTGCGGGCCATTTTCGCTGGATGGGGCTGCTCGTGGTATGGGCTGTCTTTATCGCCATGGCCGCCGTGCTACTTGTGGAGCGAGCCGGCGTGCAGTACAGCGCCGGACAGCACAAGCTGGGCATGCTCGCCGCCAATGACGCGGTACCGGCAAGCTCGGCGATGTTTGGCCAAAAGCCCACGTGCTTGGTTATTACTGACTCGGACCAGGACGGTGTCGAGGACGTCAAAGAGCAGTTTGACCAGATTCTGCTCGACATGAAAATTGCCCACCGCGATGTGGATATTGCCACCGATGGTGTTGATGCGATTCCTTCCCTCACATCCTTCGACCGCGTGATTTTACTGATGCCTTCGATCGATGGACTCGGTACGCACCTCTCCGACATTATGAGTTGGGTGAGCGCCGGCGGTTCGCTGATGCTCGCCATGACGCCGGACAATTCGAGCTATCTGCAGGCAATCGGTCCCAAGCTGGGCATCGATTCTGCCGGCTATGAATATTCGACGGCGGAGAGCATCGTGCCGAGCGAGGACTTTATGATCGGCGGTGGCCAACGTTATGAGCTCTCGGACCCCTTCGATTCGTCGCTCTCGGTTTCGCTGCGTGAAACGGCACACGTGTGGGCTAAAACCGGCGACACGGGTACTCCGCTTATTTGGTCGAGCGATTGCGGCAGCGGCCGTACCGTGGTGTGCAATATCGGTATCTACGACAAGGTCATGCGCGGTTTCTACGCCGCGGCCGTGAGCCTGTTGGGCGATGCCACGGCCTATCCGGTCATCAATAGCGCGGTGTTTTACCTGGACGATTTCCCGAGCCCCGTTCCCTCGGGCGACGGCACGTACATCAAACGCGACTATGGCCTTTCTGTCGCCGATTTTTATGCCAAGGTGTGGTGGCCCGATCTGCAAAAGCTCGCACAAAAATACGGCATTCGCTATACCGGCGTGATGATCGAAAACTACGAGGACGTGGTCAACCAGACCGAGCCCTCGCGCCAGGCCGATACCACGCAGTTCCGCTACTTTGGCGGCATGCTGCTGCAGATGGGCGGAGAGTTGGGCTTCCACGGCTATAACCATCAGCCGCTGGCGCTCTGGGACACCGACTATGGCACGTTGTACGACTACAAGACGTGGAAGAACAAGGAGACGCTTGTTGCATCGCTCAACGAGCTCATTGCCTTCCAAGACGACGTTCTGCCCAATGCGCACGGCTCGGTCTACGTGCCGCCGTCGAATATCCTTTCGGCCCGCGCCCGCAAGATTATCGGCGAGGACGTGCCGCGCATTAAGACCATTGCCAGTACGTACTTTGAGGACGGAACCGACCTGCCCTACGTGCAGGAGTTTGGCGTGGCGAGCGATGGCATTGTGGAGCAGCCTCGTATTGTCTCGGGCGGCATGGTCGGCGATTCCTACATGCGCCTGGCCGCCGTGTCCGAGCTCAACATGCACTACGTGAGCACGCACTTTATGCATCCCGATGACCTGCTGGATCCCGATCGCGGCGCCAAGGAGGGCTGGGAAGTCTATAAGGGCGGCCTGGTCAACTATCTGGACTGGCTTGCTACGTCCGCTCCCGACCTGCGCCACCAGACGGGTTCGGAATGCTCGGGTGCCATCCAGCGTTTTTCGTCCGTGACGGTGAGTGTGGATACGAGCGACGATGCCTGGACGCTCAACCTTGGCAACTTCCACGATGAGGCTTGGCTTA
Source organism: uncultured Collinsella sp. (assembly GCA_902465265.1). Classification (GTDB taxonomy): domain Bacteria; phylum Actinomycetota; class Coriobacteriia; order Coriobacteriales; family Coriobacteriaceae; genus Collinsella. The sequence continues at coordinate 5,395 of CABQMF010000006.1, forward strand.
TGTTCCGCGCCAATAACGGCGAGCCGGGTGCGGTGTCCGGTGGCGAGATTAAACACCTGACGGGCGACCTGTACCTAGTCAAAGCGACGGACAAGACCGTGACGATTGAGCGCAAGGAGGGTGGCGACCGATGAGAATCTGCTTGGTGCTCGAGGGCTGCTACCCCTACGTGCACGGCGGTGTGTCCACCTGGATGCACGGCTACATCACGGCCATGCCCGAGCACGAGTTTGTGCTGTGGGTGATTGGCGCCCACGCTGAAGACCGTGGCAAGTTTGTCTACGATCTGCCCGGCAACGTCGTCGAGGTACACGAGGTGTTCCTGGACGATGCCCTGCGTCTTTCGGGCGAGCAAGAGGAAGTCGACTTTGACGAGCGCGAGCGCGAGGCCTTGCGCCGTCTGGTTTCGCTCTCCAATCCGGACTGGGACGTTCTGTTCGACATTTTCCAGCGCCGCCACGTGCATCCGCTCTCATTTTTGCAGAGCCGCACGTTTATGGATATCTTCCGCGACGTGTGCCTGGCCGAGTATCCGTATACGCCTTTCGCCGACGCCTTCCACACCATGCGTTCGATGTTGCTGCCCGTGCTCTATCTGCTGGGCAGCGAGGTTCCGGTGGCCGACGTGTATCACGCCATCTCGACTGGCTACGGCGGTCTGCTTGCGAGTCTTGGCTCGAGCGTTCATAGCGCGCCGGCATTGCTGACCGAGCACGGCATCTACACGCGCGAGCGCGAGGAGGAGATCATTCGCGCCGGCTGGGTGGTGCCCTCGTTTAAGGACCGCTGGACCCGCTTTTTCTACCTGCTTTCGGAGGAGATCTACCGTCGCGCTTTTCGTGTCACGAGTTTGTTCCACAACGCGCGCAAAACGCAGATCGACATGGGTTGCGATGCAGAAAAATGCCTGGTCATCCCCAATGGCATCCAGTTCGACCGCTTTAAGGACATTCCCTTAAAGCCCGATGACGGCTGGGTGGACATTGGCGCGGTGGTGCGCCTGGCGCCCATCAAGGACGTCAAGACCATGATCTACGCCTTCTTTGAGCTGCACGAGCGCCTGCCCAAGGTGCGCCTGCACATTATGGGCGGCGTGGATGACGAGGAATATGGCGCCGAGTGCCATGCGCTGGTGGAGACATTGGGCGTGCGCGACCTGATCTTTACCGGCCGCGTCAACGTGGTCGAGTACATGGAAAAGCTCGACTTTACCATTTTGACGAGCATCTCAGAGGGTCAGCCGTTGAGCGTGCTGGAGTCGCTTGCCGCGCGTCGCCCCTGTGTGACGACCGAGGTTGGCTGCTGTCGCGAGCTGCTCGAGGGCGCCCCCGGCGACGACTTTGGCGTGGCTGGATTCGTGAGCCCGCCCATGTATCGCAAGGGCTTGGCCGATGCCATGGAGCGCATGTGCTCGAGCCGTGCCCGCCGCCTGGAAATGGGGGAGCGCGGCCAGCGACGCGTGGCGACCTATTACCTACACGAGCAGATGCTCGCCAACTATCGCGCGCTGTACGACGAGACGGCTCGCGCGTTCAATTTGCCCAAGAAGGAGGTGTAGCCGGTGGCCGGAATCGGTTTTGAGCTCAAACGCCTGTTTAAGCGCAAGGGTCTATTTGCCACGATGCGCGCCTACGGCTACGCCGGCATTGTGTGCACGGGCCCCATGCTGCTGGGCGTGCTGCTGCAGGTGGGCATTTTGGTGCTGTGCGGCCTGTGGGGCGTGGGCCGTGCCAACCAGGACCTGCTTGTGTGCATGGTGACCTATACGCTGCTGGCCTCGCTCACGCTCACGAGCTTTTTCTCCATGCCCGTCACGCGCTTTTTGGCCGACATGCTGTTTGCCGAGCGCGAAGAAGAGGTCTTGCCTTCGTTTTGGGGCTCCAACGCCATCATGCTCGTTGCGGGCACGGTGCTCTACGGCATCTTTTTGCTGTTCTCGGGCGCCACGCTGTTGCAGGGGCTACTGTGTCTGTGGCTGTTCAACATTATGATCGTCAACTGGAACGGCATGAGCTATCTCACGGCCATCAAGGACTACCGCGGCATCCTGTGCAGCTTTGCCGCCGCCATTGGCGTGGCATGCCTGTGCGCCCTGGCCGCGCTGGCACTGGGGTTGCCGCCGGTCGAGGGCCTGTTGGCGTCGATCGCCCTGGGCTACGGTGTGATGCTCGCCTGGGACGTGGTGCTGCTGTACCGGTATTTTCCTCAGAGCGATCGCAGCCCCTGGCTCTTTTTACGCTGGCTCGACCAATTTTTGCCGCTCGCGCTCACGGGCCTGTTTACCAACTTGGGACTCTTTGCGCACCTGGTGATTATTTGGGCAGGGCCCATTGGCGTGCAGGTCAAAGGCCTGTTTTACGGCGCGCCCTATCATGATGTGCCGGCGTTGCTTGCGTTTTTGACCATTCTGGTCACGACCGTCAACTTTGTGGTGTCGGTCGAGGTCAATTTCTATCCGCGCTACCGCGACTACTACAGCCTGTTTAACGACGGCGGCGTGGTGGGCGACATCGTGGTGGCAGAGGGGGAAATGCTCGCCACGCTCAACCGGGAGCTGCGGTTTTGCGCGCTCAAGCAGCTGTTTGTGACGGCAGCGGTCATCTCGCTCGAGACCACGGTGCTCTCGGTCCTGCCACTGGGCTTCAACAACCTGATGCACGGGTATTTCCGCACGCTGTGCGTGGGCTATGGCCTGTATGCCGTGGGCAACACGATTCTGCTCATCTTGCTGTACTTTACCGACTACAAGGGCGCCGTGCTTGCCTCTGGGCTGTTCGCGGGCGTGGCGGGGCTGGCGACCATCGTCTCGCTGTTCTTTCCGCAGCAGTTTTATGGCTTTGGCTTTTTGCTCGGCGCGGCGGTGTTTTTTGTTGTGGCGCTCATGCGGCTCGATACTTATACCGCCAACTTGCCGTATCGTATCCTGAGTCAGCAGCCCATCGTGGCGACCGACAAGACGGGTCGCTTTACGGAGTTGGGCTGCTTGCTCGAACGTGCCGAACAGCGCTATGAGGAGCTGCGTCTACAGGGCGAGCCGCATGGTGCGTTTGAGCGCACGGTGGTCCGTGTGTATCGCAATCGTTGGGGAGGTCCTGATGACCGATAGGATGATATCGCGTCGCCGCTTGATTGAGGCGGCTGCCGGCATATTGCTGCTTTCGGGCTGCTCTTCGCAGGACGCATCCTCGACAAAAAAGACCAAGAAGCAGGGCAAGATTAAAAAGGCCGATGCGTCTAGCGAGACCAAGCATCTTCGCGACAAGGATGAGCTGTACGAGGTCTACGACGACTCGGGTATCGTATGCATGTACCTGACGGTCTCTCGCGGCAACAGCTCCGAGAATACCGATCATAGCTGGGCCGAGATCAATACCTACTCGGTCTACGACTATGCCGACATGGGCGTGGCGCGCTATCAGGTTATGGGCCTGCTGCAGGCGGGCGACGAAGACGGCCCAGTGGCAGGCGAGGTTGGCTATGGCGAGGAAACGCCCAATGCTACCGTGCAGGTGCGCGGCCAGACGTCGAGCGGTTATACGCAGAAGAATTACAAGGTGGAGCTCAAAAAAGGAAAGGGTACCTGGCGCCAGCAGCGCGCGATTGCGCTCAACAAGCATATGGCCGAGGGTATGCGTTTTCGCAACAAGATGGCCTACGACCTTATCCGCGGCATTCCCCAGATGATGGGCCTGCGCACACAGTTTGTGCACCTGTGGGTGTGCGACCAGACCGAAAAGTCCAACGACACCTTTGAGGACTACGGCCTGTTTACACAGGTCGAGCAGCTTAATAAGACGGCGCTTAAGGCACATGGCCTAGATAAGAATGGACACCTTTACAAGGTGAACAGCTTTGAGTTCTATCGCTACGAGGACACCATTAAGCTCGCCGACGATCCCGACTACAACCAGGCCAACTTTGAGGGCATGCTCGAGATTAAGGGCGACTCGGACCACACCAAGCTCATCGATATGCTCGATGCGCTCAACGACGAATCGCAAAAGATCGATAACGTGCTCGACACCTACTTTGATACCGAGAATCTGGTCTATTGGCTGGCGTTTCAGATCCTGACGGGCAACTGCGATACGCAGAACCGTAACTGCTATCTGTACAGCCCGCTTAACTCAAATACCTGGTACTTTTTAGATTGGGATAACGACGGCATGCTGCGTAAGCTTGAGTTGAGCCTGAAGGGGTTCTCGGACTATGCGAGCTGGGAGCGCGGCGTGAGCAACTACTGGGGCAACGTGCTGTTTAACCGCGCGTTGCGCAGCAAGTCGTTCCGCAGCGAACTCGACCGTGCCGTCAAGGACTTGCGCTCGTATTTGACCGAGGAACGTCTGGCCAAGATGATCAAACATTATCGCGAGGTTACCGAATCCCTGGTCTTTGCTTCGCCCGATATCGACAATCTGCCTGTCACCAAGGATCAATACGAGCAAATCGCTGCGGCGATTCCTTCCGAGATCGAGGAGAACTATAAGAGCTATCGCGAGAGCTATAAGAAGCCCATGCCGTTCTACATTGGCGTGCCGCAGATCGATAACGGTAAGCTGCGCATCAACTGGGATGCGTCCTACGACTTTAAGGCGCGCGACATTCGCTATACCGTGGAGCTTGCGCGCGACTATGCCATAAGCGACGTGGTCTTTAAGGCCGAGGACGTGCTGCTTCCCGAGGTGACCTGCGATGCGCCCGATGCCGGCCAGTATTTTGTGCGCGTGCGCGCCACCAACTCCGACGGCTATACGCAAGATGCGTTTGACTACTATGTGACCGACGATGGCAAACAGTACGGCATGAAGTGTTTTTACGTGCAGGACGGCGGTAGGGTCGTGGAGGACACGTATGAGGAGGGCTAGTGCGCTGCTCGAGCGCCTGGTGGCACCTCCCGCGCGTACCACGCAGGAGCGTTACCGCCACGAGCTCAAATACCTCATCAACGAGGGCGAGCATGCCGCGCTTGCCTGTCGCATGGCGCCGGTGTTTAAGCTGGATAAGCATGCGCGGGCGGGCGGCTACACCATTCGCAGCCTGTACTTTGACGACTACTGCAACTCGGCCTACGAGGAAAAAGACGCCGGCATTCTCATGCGCAAAAAGTATCGCGTGCGCATCTATAACGGCAGCGACAAGGTGATTAAGCTCGAGCGCAAAAAGAAGTACGGCAGCTGGATTTACAAGGAGGACGCGCCGCTCACGCGTGGCGAGTTTGAGCAGATCCTAGCCGGCGACTACGACTTTTTGCTCAGGAGCCCCCATCAACTCTGCCGCGAGTTCTACATCGAGTGCATCTGCAATATGATGCGCCCGCGGACCATTGTGGATTACGAGCGCGAGCCGTGGGTGATGGACGAAGGCACCGTGCGCATCACGTTTGACATGAACGTGCGCGCCGCGGTGGGAAGCTTCGATATCTTTGACGCGACGCTGCCCGCGCTGCCCGTTCTGGAGCCCGGCAAGCTGGTGATGGAGGTCAAATTTACGGAGTTTTGCCCGCAGTTGGTGCGCGATATGGTGCCGCCGGGCGCGGCGGAGCTCACGGCGGTCTCCAAGTACTGCCTGTGCTACGAAAAGACCGCCTACCTGCGCGGTTTTAACTACTGGGAATCGGATTTTGAGAACCGAGGGGATATTTAGACCATGAGCACCAGGGACTTTTTTAAGAACTCCGTCTTGGAGGCGTTTGGCCAGGTCGACCCTGCCAAGATTGGCTTGTCGCTGTTCGTGGCGCTCGCTATGGGCATCCTGATTTATTACGTGTACAAGCGCTTCTTTACCGGCGTGGTGTATTCGCGTAGTTTTGCCGTGACGCTCGTGGGCATGTGCGTGCTCACGTGCATGGTGACGCTCGCGATCTCGACCAACGTGGTCATCTCGCTCGGTATGGTCGGTGCTCTGTCCATCGTCCGTTATCGTACGGCTGTCAAGGACCCGCTCGACCTGCTGTATCTGTTCTGGGCCATTACCACGGGCATTACGGCGGGCGCCGGCATGTATGCGCTCGTGGGGCTCACGGCGGTGGTCATCGTGGCGATGATCGCCGGCTTTGCGAGCCACCAAGACAAGGCGCGCGTGTACATGATGGTCATCCACTACACGGGCCAGACTACCGGCGACGACATCGTGCGTGCATTTGGGCGCACCAAGTTTACGGTGAAGTCCAAGACCTTGCGCGGTGACAAGGTGGAGATGGCCGTCGAGGTGTTCTCTGACGGTGTGGATATGCCCTATGCCGACGCCATCCGTGCGCTCGACGGTGTGGAGGACCTGACGTTAATCCAATACAACGGCGAATACCACGGCTAGAACCCTAGCGAGCAAATTGCACAAAGAGGGGCGCTCCTGGTCGAGCAAACGTCAGCGAGCGGGCATCTGCCGTGGCTATTATGTTCCGGCGTTCTGACGAACGCCGGACCGCTCGACGCTGCGCACGCATCTGCCGGGCGATCTGCCGCTCAAACCGTCGCTCGCGTACATGAAGTACGCGTCGCTCCTCTTTCGCGGCACCTCGCCACGGCGGCTGCGCGCTCGCTGACGTTTGCTTGACCTGGGCTGTTGAAATGATCCATGTGGCTCGCCCCATTTGCTCAATTTGCCGGTATGGGTTGGGTATCATTGTGTAAGCGATTTCAATGACAGGGGTGCTCGTGGTAAAGATGAAAGATGTGGCCGAGCTGGCAGGCGTTTCGAGCGCCGCCGTCTCGCGCTACCTCAACGGTGGATATATCTCTGCGGATAAGGCCGACCGCATTAAGCAGGCGATTGAGCTGACCGGATACGTGCGGTCCAGCCAGGCTCGCGCGCTGCGCACCGGATCCACCAAGCTCGTCGGCGTCATCGTGCCTAAGATCAACTCGGAATCCGTAAGCCGCATTACCGCCGGCATTGGCCAGGTGCTCGGTCGCCGAGGCTACCAGATGCTGCTTGCCAATACCGACAACGCGGCCGAGCGTGAGCTCGAGTATCTTGACCTGTTCCAGAACCATCCGGTCGATGGCATCGTGCTCGTGGCGACCATGATCACCGACGAACATCGCGCGGCCATTGCGTCTTGCCGTGTGCCCATTGTGCTGATCGGCCAAAACGTCGAGGGCGCGGCGTGCGTCTATCACGACGATTACGAGGCTGCCTTTGAGCTGGGCCAGGCGCTCGCTGGTCGGGTAGATGGCAAGATCGCCTACATTGGAGTTACCGAAGAAGACCGCGCGGCTGGTTATGACCGCCGTCGCGGTTTTGAGGCCGGATTGCGCGCCGCGGGCAACCCGCTCGATGCCGCCTTGATTCGCCTGGGCTCGTTTACGCTCGACTCGGGCTATAGCGCGGCGCGTGAGCTGCTTTCCGTCGCTCCCGATGTTTCGTTTATCGCCTGCGCGACCGATACCATGGCGGCGGGCGCGCTGCGTGCCATCGATGAGGTTCGCGGCATGGGCGAGGGTATACACCGCGTGAGCGGTTTTGGAGACAACGCGTTTTTGCGCGCGCTGACGGGCGGCATTCCCACCGTGCATTATGGCTACCTGACCAGTGGCGTCGAGGCGACCAATATGTTGCTCAACACGCTCGATGGCGTGGAGGGGGAGAGCGGTCTCAAGACGCTCAAACTCGGCCATCAACTTATGAATGTCTAGGCTTATGGCATGTCTGCCTGCCTTTGAGGCCCCTGTTTTGCCGTAAAACTACCATTCACCGGCTTTTTCCTACCGTTCACCCTACTGTGAAAACGATTACAGTGTAAGTGTCAAAGATGGCAGGGTGTGAATGCGCCCGTTGGAGGAAAGGGAAGTCATGGACTACCGCAAATCAGCCCAAGAGGTGCTCGACAACATCGGTGGCGCCGACAACGTTGTTTCGGCCGCACACTGCGCCACGCGCCTGCGCCTGGTGATTGCCGATAACGCGAAGGTCGACAAGGAGGCCCTCGAGAATATCGACGGCGCTAAGGGCGTCTTTGAGGCCCAGGGCCAGCTCCAGATTATTTTTGGCACTGGCACCGTCAATAAGGTCTACGACGAGTTCATTGCGCTCAGCGGCGTCGAGGCTGCCACCAAGGCCGAGGTCAAGGAGGCCGCGGCGCAGCAGCAGAACATCTTTATGCGTGCCATTAAGGTGCTCGGCGACGTTTTTGTCCCCATCATCCCCGCCATCGTGGCTTCGGGCCTGCTGCTGGGCATTATGAGCGCCCTCAACTTTATGGCCTCCAACGGCTTTATCGCGCTCGACACTAATAACTTTATCTACAAGATCGCCGACCTGGTCTCGGGCACGTCCTTTGGCATTCTGCAGATCCTGATCGGTTACTCCGCCGCTAAGGCCTTTGGCGCCAACCCGTATCTGGGCGCCGTCGTCGGTGGTGCGTTCATCAACTCCTCGCTGCAGAGCGCCTACACGGTTGCCTCCGAGGGCGTGCAGACCATGGTCACCGTCATTCCCGGCGTGTACAGTTTTGAGTGGGTTGGCTATCAGGGCCATGTGATCCCGATCGTTATCGCCTGTGCCATTCTGGCCTTCTTGGAGAAGCGTCTCCACAAGGTTGTCCCCGAGATGTTCGACCTGTTTGTGACCCCGCTCGTCTCGGTGTTCGTGACCGTGCTCGTGACCCTCGTTGCCGTCGGCCCCATCTTTGTCTGGGCCGAGAACGCCATTCTCGGTCTGATCCAGGCCCTGCTGACCCTGCCCTTCGGCATCGGTTCCTTTATCGTCGGCCTGTTCTATGCCCCCACGGTCGTTACCGGTATCCATCAGATGTACACCGCCATCGACCTGGGCCAGCTCGCCCAGTACGGTGTGACCTACTGGCTGCCCATCGCCAGTGCCGCCAACATCGCCCAGGGTGGTGCCGCGCTCGCCGTTGCCTTTAAGACCCGCGATGCCAAGATCAAGGGCCTGGCGCTTCCTTCGGCCCTGTCCGCCTTCATGGGCATTACCGAGCCCGCCATCTTTGGTGTGAACCTTCGCTTCTTTAAGCCCTTCATCGCCGGCTGCATCGGCGGCGGTTGCGGTGCCCTGGTCTGTGCGCTCACCTCGCTGGCCGCCTCCGGCACGGGCGTTACGGGTATCTTCGGTATCCTGCTTTGCCTGGCCCAGCCCGTGCAGTACGCGATCATGTTTGCGGTCGCCGCGCTGGTTTCCTTTGCCGTCTCGTTTGTCCTGTACAAGGACGAGCCCAAGGCTTCCGAGCAGGCGTAGGATTTGCGTAAACAAAAAGCCCGCAGGCTCCATCCTGTGGGCGTTTTGTTTATCTGGAACCCTTGATTTGAGCGTTCGTTGATTTAATTCGATTGGATACCGACATGTCTAACGCACTTCAGCGCGATCTTGCCAAGCTCGTTGCCAATATGGATGCAGAGGCCGCCGAGCGTGGCCACGGGCCCTATACTCAGCATTTTCATATTATGCCGCCCACGGGCTGGCTCAACGACCCCAACGGGCTTTGCCAGGCCGATGGCGTGTTTCACGCATACTTCCAGTATGCTCCGTTTGATGTGAATGGCGGCGTCAAGATGTGGGGTCATGCCACGAGCCGCGACCTTATGAACTGGGAGTATGTTGGCGCGCCGCTGCTTCCCGATGTGCCGTTCGACTGCCATGGTGTGTACTCGGGCTCGGCATTGGTCGAGGACGGTCGCATTCGCGTGCTCTATACCGGCAACGTTAAGCTCCCCGATGCGGACGGCGTCTTTGACTATGTCAACTCCGGCCGTCGCGCCGATACCGTGTACGTCGAGAGCGCCGATGGACAGACGTTTAGCCAAAAGCGCGTGGTGCTGGCGTCGGAGGACTATCCCGAGGATCTGACGTGCCACGTGCGTGACCCCAAGGTGTGGCGCGATGATGATGGGCGTTACCACATGGTGCTGGGCGCGCGTCGTCGCGTTGACGGTCCGCATGTCGAGAGTCGTTTTTGCGCCATGCATGGCGAGGGTGCCGGTCGCGATGTGGGCGAGATCCTGGTGTATGGCTCGGCCGATATGCTGAGCTGGGAGCTCGAGAACCGCGTGTCTACGCCCGAGCGTTTTGGCTTTATGTGGGAGTGCCCGGGATACCTTGAGCTCGAGGCGGATGGCGGTGTACCGGCGAAGTGGCTGTCCTTCTCTCCCCAGGGGCTCGAGGGCGGTCGTTGGGACCGCGGCAACGTATACGCTGCTGGCTACATGCCTGTAACGGGCGACATTACGGGTGGTAAGGACGCTTATGAGCTGGGCGAGTTCCGCCTGTGGGACGCCGGTTTTGACTTCTATGCTCCGCAGGAGTTTACGGCCCAGGACGGTCGCCATATCTTGATTGGCTGGATGGGCATGCCGGATGAGCCGACCTATGGCAACGCACCCACCGTGGCGTGCGGCTGGCAGCACTGCATGACGGTGCCGCGTGAGCTTACATCCGGTGCTGGCGGCGTGGTGTTGCAGCAGCCGGCGCGCGAGATCGAGCACCATTATGCCTCGGTGCGTGTGGGGGCGGGCTCGTTGGAGGTTGCCGACGATACCTGCTTTGACGTTGTTGTTGACGGTGTCGACGGCGCGTTTACCGCGACCGTTGATGGCGAGCTTAAGCTGGCGTTTATGCCCGCCGAGGGCGAACTGCCCTCGCGCTTTGAGATGCGATTTATCGATGAGGGTCGCGCTTCTGCCGGCTGCGGTCGTACCGTGCGCTGGGAGCCCGTCGACGAGGTGCGCAACGTGCGTATTGTTGGCGACGTCTCTTCGGTCGAGGTGTTTGTGAACGATGGCGCGCTCGTGTTTTCGACGCGCATCTATCCCGAGGCCTATGGCGTGACCGTTCACGCTCCGAGTGCGAACGTGACCTACCACGCGCTCAACATCTAGGCGATTCGACGCATTTCGGCGCTATACTGCAGCCGTTGCCCACGATGCGGGGAACATCCGCATCGTGGGTTTTTGTTTTGAAGGGACGGTACCGTATGGGCGTACAGCAGCTAGAAGAGGCCTGGGCTGCAAGGGCCGGCGCGCGTGGGGCGCGACTGGTTGCGGCCTCGCATGTTCCGGCGGCGCTGTCGCGGCTGGTGATTGTGCGTCCCGGTGATCGTCTGGTTGTCTTTGCGGACGACTTTGCCGATGCGTTTGCGCGCGGCTTTGATGCCTGCGACGTGGCTATGGTGGGGGAGCCGTCGGCTGCCGCGTTTGCTGCTGCGTCCGAGGGCTTTGATGCTTCGTTTGATGCCGAGGGGCCGCACCTGTGGTGGTTCGTCAACTCTATCGGCGGGTTTGGTCTGCGCGTTCCCGATCTTCGTGCGTTAGGCCGCGCAGCGCGTGAGGCTCATGCGCTGCTCGTGGTGGATAACACCGTGGCTGGCCTCTTTGGGTGCGATCCGCTGCGTTTGGGTGCCGTCCTGTCGCTCGAGGCGCTCGACCGCGCGTGCGCCGGTAAGGCTCCTCGCAAGTCCGTTGCCGTATCGGTCGCACGCTCGCAGCTCAAGCGCCATCGTGTGGATGCTGCTGCCGAGTGCGCGCATGCCCTGCTTGAGGGGTGCGGACTGGTCGCGCTCGACTTGTCCTCCGATGAGGCTGAGGTTCTGGAGAACGGGCTCGATACGCTCGACGCCCGCATGCAGGCGCACTTCGACCGCGCCCGTGCGCTGGCCGAGTATCTGGCCGCCAACGAGATGGTGCACAATGTGTGCTATCCCGGGTTGAATTCGCATCCCGACCATGCGGTTGCAACGGTAATCCTCGAGCACGGCTTTGGCCCGGCAGTTGAGTTTGACCTGATTGACTGCACCGCGTGCGAATTCTTCAGCATACTGCCAGACGAATTCCGCACATCGCCCGCCGGCGGCGCAACAACGCGCCTTTCGGCTCCATGCGGCAAGCAGGGGAGCACCATCCGCCTCTTCGCCGGTACCGATAATCCGCTACTCGTAGCTGCCGCTCTCGATAACGCCCTTCGCAAGTTGGCTACTCTTTGATGCTGGCGATGAGGATGTCGGCTTTGGCAGCTATGACCTGGTTTATGTCGGCCTGCAGCTCCTCGTAGACCGCTATGGCTCGCTCGCCGGCGGGGGTGAGCGTGGATCCGCGGGCGCCGTCGCGCTCGATGAGCTTGCAGCCCAGCTGTCCTTCGGCTTCGTTTACAATGCGCCACGCTTTGGAATAGGCCATGCCCATGCTCTTGGCGGCACGGTTGAGCGAGTGCTCGCGGGCTATGCCCTGCAGCAACAAAACGCAACCATGGCCGAAGACGCCCGGCAGATCTTTGTCGCACGCTTGAATGACCAACTTTGCCGTCGTCTTGTACTCCATACGCTCCACGTCTCCCCGCTAAAGTGTTTGCTGGGCAAACGCAATGCCTGCGTCAAACCCTCGTGTGCTCTTCTTAAATCATGCATTGTAGCAGCCAAAGTGCGTTAAGATACTTCCCCAGTATTGGGCGCCCAAGGTTGGGCTGGGTCCTACGAGGCCTGCAGCCGACCGGTCGCATGGAAAAAGGAGAAACATGGCTACGTTCTTTCCCGGTGAGTCCCACACGTTTTCGGAGTATCTGCTGGTCCCTGGCTACTCGTCCTCGCAGTGCATCCCCAACAACGTCTCTCTTAAGACGCCGCTGACCCGCTTCAAGCGCGGTGAGAAGCCGGCAATCACCCTGAACATCCCCATGGTTTCCGCCATCATGCAGTCCGTCTCGGGCGTCGACATGGGTGTCGCGCTCGCTACCGAGGGTGGCCTGTCCTTCATCTACGGTTCCCAGAGCGCCGAGTCCGAGGCCGCTATGGTCAAGGCCGTCAAGGATCACAAGGCCGGCTTCGTTCAGTCCGATTCCACGCTGACCCCCGACATGACCATGGAGCAGGTCATCGAGCTCAAGGAGAAGACCGGTCACTCCACCATGCCGGTCACCGACGACGGCACTCCCAAGGGTAAGCTCCTGGGTATCGTCACCAGCCGTGACTATCGCCCCAGCCGCGATGACCACCAGACGAAGGTCTCCGAGTTCATGACCCCGCGTGAGCAGCTCATCGTGGGCGACAAGAACATCAGCCTCAAGGTTGCCAACGACGTCATCTGGGACAACAAGCTCAACGCCCTGCCCATCGTCGACGACAACGATCACCTCATGGGCATCGTTTTCCGTAAGGACTACGACAGCCACAAGACCAACCCCAACGAGCTGCTCGACGGCGACAAGCGCTACATGGTCGGCGCCGGTATCAACACCCGCGACTATGCCGAGCGCGTGCCGCTGCTCATCGAGGCCGGCGCCGATGTCCTGTGCATCGACTCTTCCGAGGGCTTCAGCGAGTGGCAGAAGCGCACCATCGAGTGGATCCGCGCCAACTACGGCGAGGACGTCAAGGTCGGTGCCGGTAACGTCGTCGACGCCGAGGGCTTCCGCTTTTTGGCCGACTGCGGTGCCGACTTCATCAAGGTCGGTATCGGCGGCGGCTCCATCTGCATCACCCGCGAGACCAAGGGCATCGGCCGTGGCCAGGCTACTGCGCTGATCGACGTCTGCCGTGCTCGCGACGAGTACTACGAGGAGACCGGCGTCTACGTGCCCGTGTGCTCCGACGGCGGCATCGTCTACGATTACCACATGACGCTCGCCCTTGCCATGGGCGCCGACTTTATGATGCTGGGCCGCTACTTCGCCCGCTTCGATGAGAGCCCGACCGAGCGCGTCAACGTCAACGGTCAGTACATGAAGGAGTACTGGGGCGAGGGTTCTGCGCGTGCCCGCAACTGGCAGCGCTACGACCTGGGCGGCGCCGCGAAGCTCAGCTTCGTCGAGGGCGTCGATTCCTACGTCCCGTACGCCGGCTCCCTCAAGGACGGCGTGGGCGGCACGCTTTACAAGGTCAAGTCCACGATGTGCAACTGCGGTGCCCTCTCGATTCCCGAGCTCCAGGAAAAGGCACGCCTGACGCTGGTGAGCTCCACCTCTATCGTCGAAGGCGGCGCCCACGACGTAGTCGTGAAGGATTCTCAGCAGTCTGTGTCCTATCGATAGGATAAGAGCTGCACATAAAGGTTGAGTCCAACCACGTTATTTAGATAAAGCGAGATGCCTGCAAGTCGCAGGCATCTCGCTTGTTGTATTTGCTATCATCAGTCAAGTTAACCTTAGGGTCGGTCGGCTTGGCTTTGTTCGCTACAAGTTCCGCACGCAAAGAAGAGCACTTAATGTGCTCTTCGTCTTGCGCAGGACTGTCCGCAGTAGCGAACAAAGCCAAGCCGACCGACCCCAGCTAAGATTAAAGGAGCTGATATGTGCGATTGCACAGATCATAAGGACGAGATTCCTGTCTACGACGCGCAGGCCATTGAGTCCAGGTGGATGAAGGCCTGGGAGGAATCAAACCTCTTTGCCGTCGACACCGACGACAGCAAGCCTAAAAAGTACGTGCTCGAGATGTTCCCGTATCCGTCGGGCGACCTGCACATGGGCCACGCGCGCAACTATACCATCGGCGATGCCATGGCCCGTCAGGCCCGCATGCGCGGCTACGACGTGCTGCACCCCATCGGCTTCGATGCCTTTGGCCTGCCCGCCGAGAACGCCGCCATCAAACACAATACGCAGGCTGCCGCCTGGACGTATAAGAACATGGACCAGGCGCTTGCCACGATGAAGCGCATGGGCTTCTCCTACGATCTGGATCGCATGGTCAAGACCTGCAGCCCCGACTATTACCGCTGGGGTCAGTGGATCTTTGAGAAGATGTGGGAAAAGGGCCTGGTCTACCGTAAGAAGAACCCGGTGAACTGGTGCCCCAACTGCAAGACCGTTCTGGCCAACGAGCAGGTTACCGAGGGCAAGTGCTGGCGCTGCGGCACTGAGCCCGAGAAGCGCGACCTTGAGCAGTGGTACTACAAGATCACCGAGTACTCCCAGGAGCTGCTCGACGACCTGGAGAAGCTCCCCGGCTGGCCCGAGCGCGTCAAGCAGATGCAGGCCAACTGGATCGGCCGCTCCGAGGGCGCCGAGGTCGACTTTACCCTGTGCGACAAGGATGGCGAGCCCATCGAGGGTGACGAGGGTAAGATCACCGTCTTCACCACGCGAGCCGACACGCTCTTTGGTGTCTCCTTCTTTGTCCTGGCTCCCGAGTACGCGCGCCTGCACGAGCTCGTCGAGGGCACGGAGTACGAGGAGGCCGTCACCAAGATCGTCGAGGACTCCAAGCATATCTCTGCCGTCGAGCGTGCCCAGGGCACCCTCGAGAAGCACGGTGCCTTTACCGGCCGCTATGTGGTAAACCCCGTCAACGGCGAGAAGGTTCCCGTGTGGGTTGCCGACTACGTCGTGGCCGACTACGGCACCGGTGCCGTCATGGCCGTTCCCTGCGGCGACCAGCGCGACTTTGAGTTCGCCCGCAAGTACGACCTGCCGATCGTACCGATCATCCTGGACGATGACGACCGCGCCGCCGTCGAGGCCAGCGGCGAGACCATCGATACCTTCCATGCCGAGACTGTCGACTGGGATTGCGCCCACGCTGCCGAGGGCACGCTCGTCCAGTCCGGCAAGTACACCGGTATGCGCGGCGGCAAGCACTCCGAGGGCGAGGCTGCCATCGTGGCCGACCTCGAGGCCATGGGCTGCGGTCGTCGCAAGGTCGAGTTCCGTCTGCGCGACTGGCTCATCAGCCGCCAGCGCTATTGGGGCAACCCCATCCCGGCCATCCACTGCGAGCACTGCGGCATCGTGCCCGTGCCCGAGGATCAGCTGCCGGTGACGCTGCCCGAGAACCTGGACCTGGGTGCCGGCGAGACCCTTGCCGAGTGCAAGGAGTTCTACGAGACCACCTGCCCGGTCTGCGGCCGCCCGGCCAAGCGCGAGACCGATACCATGGACACCTTCACCTGTTCCAGCTGGTATTACCTGCGCTATACCGACCCGCACAACACCGAGCTGCCCTTCTCCCGTGAGGCGGCCGATCGTTGGATGCCCGTCGATAACTACATCGGTGGCATCGAGCACGCCATTCTGCACCTGCTCTACAGCCGCTTCTTTACCAAGGCCCTGCGCGACCTGGGTCTGCTGAGCGTGGACGAGCCCTTCACCAACCTGCTGTGCCAGGGCATGGTCAAGGACGAGAACGGCGACACCATGTCCAAGTCCAAGGGCAACGTCGTGCCCCCGAGCTCGGTCATCGAGCCCTATGGCGCAGACACCATGCGTCTGGCGATCCTGTTTATCGCCCCGCCCGAGAAGGACTTCGACTGGGATCCCAAGGCCGTCGAGGGCGCCAACCGCTTTATCAAGCGCGCCTGGCGTATCGTGTGGCAGCTCGTTCAGTCGGGTGATGCCAACGTGGCCTTCGACAAGTCCGTGCTCGACGAGACCGCGATGAAGCTCTACCGCGAGCGTCACCGCACCATCGCCAAGTGCACCGAGGACTTCGATCGCGGCCAGTTCAACACCGCGATTTCGGCCGTCATGGAGCTCGTCAACGCGGCGAGCGCCTATCTCAACGCCACCGAGGGCGTTGATCGCGACAAGGCCCTGTGCTACGGCGTGGCCAAGGACATCGTGAGCGTCCTGGCGCCCATCTGCCCGTTCTGGGCCGACGAGCTGTGGCACGAGGCGCTCGGCTGCGAGGGCAACGCCTACACCGCCGCCTGGCCCGAGTTCGACCTGGCCGAGTCCATCGAGGACACGGTGCAGATCGTCGTCCAGGTGCTTGGCAAGGTCCGTGGCCGCATCGACGTGGCCCGCGATGCCTCCAACGAGGAAATGCAGGCTGCCGCCGAGGCTGCCGTCGCCAAGTGGCTCGAGGGCAAGACGGTCGTCAAGGCCATCTGCGTGCCCGGCAAGCTGGTCAACCTGGTGGTCAAGTAAGCGCTGCGCGCATAGCTGACACGAAAAAGCGAGGGGCGATTCCGCGGGGAATCGCCCCTCTTTTTGGTTATGGATACTTGCGACAACACCCAATTATCCATTTCTTGTGGAGAACCTGTGCTCACGCTGACCTGCGGGTTTGTGTTGTGGTTGCACGTTTGTGCAGGTATTGGTATAGTTTGCTTGCAAATGAAGTTGTAATTGAAAGAAGTGGGGTTTCGGTCCCGCTTCTTTTTTGTATGGATGGAGGTGCCGCAATGGTCAAGACCAAGACCGAGCAGGCGATCATCGACGCGCTCGAGGCCGTCGCTCCCCAGCACGATATCGACATCGTCGACGTTGAACTCGTGGGTGCCACCAAGGCTCCCTGCGTGCGCGTGCGTATCGAGGGTGCCGAGGGTCAGAGCCTGTCTCTCAACGACGTCACGGCCAATACCAAATGGGTCGGCGATGTGATTGAGGAGCTCGACCCCATCTCTTCGAGCTATACGCTCGAGGTGTCGAGCCCGGGTATGGCGCGCCCACTGCGCCGCCCGAGTGACTTTGCCCGCTTTGTGGGCGAGAACTGCGAGCTCACCTCCACCGCCACCGAGGGCCGTCGCAAGTACGCCGGCAAGATTGCCGCCGCCACCGAGACGAACGTGACCCTCGAGCTCGAGGACGGCGAGTCCGTCACCCTCGATTTCTCTGATGTTAAAAAGTGCAAGTTGAAGCCCACCTATGACTTCAAGTCCGCGAAGGAAGGAAAGTAAGATGGCAGCATCCGACATGATGTCCGCCCTGATGGAGCTTTGCCAGGAGAAGCACATCGACCAGCTCTACCTGATCGACCGCCTGGAGCAGTCGCTCGCCAAGAGCTATGCCGAGATCCTGCATCTTGAGTGGGGCGCCAAGGTGACCATCGACCGCACCACCGGCAAGATTTACGTCTACCGTCTGGAGCCGATCGACGATTCCATGGACGAGGAGGGCAACTTCACCGAGTTCGAGGAGATCGACGTCACTCCCAAGAACACGAGCCGCATCGCCGCCCAGCACGCCAAGGCCGAGATCAACGCCATCGTGCGCAACTCCGCCCGCGAGCAGATCTACGAGGAGTTCTCCGGCCGCATTGGTGACCTCATCAGCGGTACCGTGCTGCAGTCCACGCCCGACTTCACGATCGTCAAGATTCGCGAGGGCGTCGAGGCCGAGCTTCCGCACTTTGACCAGCGCCGTTACGAGAACGAGCGCAACGAGCGTCCGATGGGCGAGCGCTACCTGCACAACCAGCACATCAAGGCCGTGATCATCGACGTTCGCGACCCCAACTCCAACCTGCAGCCGGTCCGTGGCGAGCACAGCCGTCCGCCGATTGTTATCTCCCGTACCCACCCCGAGCTCATGCGTCGTCTATTTGAGCAGGAGGTGCCCGAGATTTATGAGGGCACCGTCCAGATCAAGTCGATCGCCCGCGAGCCCGGCCAGCGCTCCAAGGTCGCCGTCCACTCGCTCGACGATCGCCTGGATCCCGTGGGCGCCTGCGTCGGCCCCAAGGGCAGCCGTGTTCGCGCCGTCGTGGGCGAGCTCCGTGGCGAGCGCGTCGACGTCATCCTGTGGGATGCCGATCCGGCCGTCTACGTTGCCAACGCCCTGTCGCCCGCCAAGGTTACCCGCGTCCTCATCGACGAGGAGAAGGCCTATGCCGGCGTCATCGTGCCCGACGACCAGCTGTCCCTCGCCATCGGCAAGGAGGGCCAGAACGCTCGCCTCGCCGCGCGCCTGACCGGCTGGCATATCGACATTAAGTCCGAGACCCTTGCCGCCGACATCCTCAAGAACGTTCCCGTTCACGAGGAGCCTGCCGACGACCTGATCGGTGACGAGGGGGACGAGGACGTCCGTCGCTGCGAGTTCGTGTCCGAGGACGGCATCCAGTGCCGCAACCAGGCCCGTCCCGGCTCCCGTTTCTGCGGTGTCCACGACACCGACGCCTTCGATGATGCGGAGGACCTGATCTAGCGCGCGGTCGCGCCGGGCAGGTCCCAGCGCATACCCCACGCTTGTTCAGTCTCTAGGCACCCAAGGTGCCAGAAAGGGTAGGTGAAGTCATATGGCAAAAGTCCGTGTGTCCACCCTGGCCAAAGAGTTCGGCATGACCTCCAAGGAACTGATGGGTCATCTCGCCGAAATGAAGATTCCCGCTAAGTCCGCTTCCTCCGCCCTGGAGGACGCTTACGTCGCCATGGTCCGCAAGCAGCTCGCCTCGGTGATCGAGGCCCGCGCCCAGGAAGTCGAGGCCGCCAAGCAGGCCGAGGAACAGGCCGCTGCCGCCGAGGAGGCAGCACGCGCTGCCGAGGCAGAGCGCGAGCGCATCGCCGCCGAGAAGGCACGCGAGGAGGAGCGCCGCCAGTTCGCAGCCGCCCAGGCTGCCGAGGAGGCCGCCCGCGCCGAGGCCGAGGCTAAGAAGAAGGCCGAGCAGGAGCGCCTTGCCCGCGAGAAGGAGGAGGCTGCCCGCGAGGCCCAGCGCCGCGCCGTTCCCGCTTCCGATTCCGGTTCGCGTTTCCGTTCGCTGCTCGACCAGATCGCCGCACAGGAGACCGTGCTCAAGGAGAAGAAGGACGCCGAGGAGAAGGCCAAGGCCGAGCGCGCTGCCGAGCGCGGCAACCGTCGTGGCGGCAACAACGACCGTCGCGGTGGCCGTCGTAACGATCGCAACGCCTCCGACAACAACTCCGAGCGCAACGCCTCCGAGAGCCGTCCCCACAGCCATCGCACCAACGCCAGCAACAACGTCGCTGCCGGTATGGACTTCCCCAACCCCGACAAGCAGGGCAAGGGCAAGAAGCGCAAGGGCGGTCACAACAACGAAGAGGACCACTACAGCCGCATGGCTCGCGAGGCCGAGGAGTACAGCCGCGAGAAGGTACTCGAGGAGGCTCGTGCCGCCGTCGAGGAGGCCTCTCGTGAGTCCACCGGTCGCCGCAAAAAGCGCAAGGAGAAGCGCGAGCGCGAGGCCGCAAAGGCTCAGGAGGAGCGCAAGATTGAGGAGGCGCTGGCCCAGGGCGTGAACCCCGAGGAGCTCGACGCCATCAAGGTTTCCCAGGGCGTTACCGTCCAGGAGCTCGCTGAGGCGCTCGACGTTCCGGCCAACGACATCATCAAGCGCCTGTTCCTGCTGGGCACGCCGCTTACCATGACGCAGTCCATGTCCGACGACCTCGTCGAGCTCGTTGCCGACGACCTGGGCCGCCAGATCAAGATCATCACCCCCGAGGAGGAGAACACCTTCTCGTTCTATGACGATCCCGCCGACCTTAAGCCGCGCGCCCCGGTCGTCACCGTCATGGGCCACGTCGACCACGGCAAGACGAGCCTCCTCGATGCCATCCGTCACACCGGCGTCGCTGCCGGCGAGGCGGGCGGCATTACGCAGGCCATCGGCGCTTCGCAGGTCATGATCAACGACCGCAAGATCACCTTCATCGATACCCCCGGTCACGCGACCTTTACGGCCATGCGTGCCCGCGGCGCCAAGGTGACCGATATCGTCATCCTGATCGTGGCCGCCGACGACGGCGTCATGCCCCAGACCATCGAGTCGATCAACCACGCCAAGGCCGCCGGCGTTCCCATCGTCGTCGCCGTCAACAAGATCGATAAGCCGGGTGCCAACCCCGACCGTGTGCGCCAGGAGCTCACCGAGTACGGCATCATCCCCGAGGAGTGGGGCGGACAGAACATGTTCGTCAACATCTCGGCCAAGCAGAAGATTGGTATCGACGACCTGCTCGAGACCGTGCTGCTCCAGGCCGACGTGCTCGAGCTCAAGGCCAACCCTGACACCTTCGCTTCGGGCAACGTCCTCGAGGCTAAGCTCGATAAGGGCCGCGGCTCGGTTGCCACCGTGCTCGTGACCCGCGGTACCCTGCACGTGGGCGACACGCTGGTCGCCGGCCTCACCTATGGCCGCGTCCGCGCCATGCTCGACCCCAAGGGCAACGCCGTTACCGAGGCCGGTCCTTCCGACGCCGTCGAGATCTTGGGTCTGCAGTCCGTCCCCAACGCCGGCGACGAGTTCCGCGTATTCGAGGACGAGCGCGAGGCCCGCGCCCTGGCCGACGAGCGTTCACTCAAGGCCCGTATCGAGGAGCAGAGCCGCGTGAAGCACGTGACGCTCGAGAACCTCTTCGAGACCATCGCCGACGCCGAGGTCAAGGAGCTCAACCTGATCATCAAGGCCGACGTCCAGGGCTCCATCGAGGCCCTTCAGGACTCCCTCGACAAGATGGATCAGTCCGAGGTGCGCATCAACACGATTCACTCCGCGGTCGGCGCCATCAACGAGACCGACGTCGTCCTGGCCGACGCCTCCAACGCCATCATCATTGGCTTTGGCGTCCGTCCCGACGGCAAGGCCCGCTCCGCCGCCGAGCGCGAGGGCGTCGAGATCCGTTGCTACGACGTCATCTACAAGTGCCTCGAGGATCTCGACGCTGCCCGCATCGGCATGCTCAAGCCCACCGAGGTTGAGGTCTCCACGGGTACTGCGACCGTCCTGGACACCTTCAAGGTGCCCAAAGTCGGTATCGCCGCCGGTGTCCGCGTCGAAGAGGGCGAGATCGCCGCGACCGATTCCGTGCGCCTGGTGCGCGACGGCATTGTGGTCTTCAACGGCAAGATCGCCTCGATGCGCCACTACAAGGACGAGGCCAAGAGCCTCAAGAGCGGCTCCGAGGGCGGTATTGGCCTGGAGAACTTCCAGGACATCAAGCCTGGCGACACCATTGAGGGCTACCGCATCGACCAGGTTGCCCGTACCGAGTAGGGGGTAGCGCTATGAAGCAAACGCAGGCAACCCGCCGTCTGGGCGAGCAGCTTCGCGAGAAGCTCGGTTATATCCTGCTCTTTGAGGTTTCCGATCCGCGTCTCGACCTGGTTACCCTGACCGCGGTCGAGGTCGCGGTGGACCGTTCGTTCGCGCGCGTGTACGTGTCGTGCGACGCGAGCCGCTACGACGAGGTCATGGAGGCGCTCGCCAGCGCCAAGGGCCGCATTCGTAGCCTGTTGGCCCGCTCGCTCGATTGGCGCGTTACGCCCGAGCTCGATTTTCGCATCGATCGCTCGACCGATGAGGCCGAGCGCATCACGCGTGCGCTGGAAAACGTTCCCGCCACGCTTGCGATCGAAAAGGACGAGGACGGCTATCCAATAGCGGATGCCGCCCAGGAGGCAGCTTTTGATGAGTAATTCCGCCGACCTCGCATCGTGCGAGTCTGCAGATATTCAGCGACGCATCCTCGAGCTCATCGAGGGTGCGTCCTCCATTGCGATTTCGGGACATACGTCTCCCGATGGCGACGCCCTGGGCTCCGTGCTGGGCCTGGGCTTATCGCTTATGAAGTTTTTCCCCAACAAGGACATTGCCCTGCTGCTGGCAGACGATGATCCGGTTCCGCGCATCTACCGCTTTATGGAGGGCGCCGACCGTCTGGTGCCGGCATCTGCGTATACCGGCAATCCGGACCTGTTCATCTCGGTGGACGTGCCGGTCGTCGAGCGTCTGAACAACTCAGCCGAGGTGCTTCACCGCTCGTCGCATGTGGTGTGCTTCGATCACCATCCGGCGCGCGAGGAATTTGCCGAGCTGAGCCTGAGGTGCGTCGACGCCGCTGCCTGCGCCATGATCATCGACCGCTTTTTGGATAATTGCGGCATTGTGGCTCGCGATGGTGTCGCGACCTGCCTTCTGTGCGGCCTGGTGACCGATACCGGTCGTTTTCAGTACCAAAACGCCGATGCCGCTGCGTTCCATGCCGCCTCGCGCCTGGTCGCGCACGGTGCCGATCCGGCGCGTGTTGCGCTCGAGGTCTACCAGAGCATGCGCGTAGAGTTCTTGCATCTCAAGTCCATCGTTATGGGCCGCATCAAGACCGTGGCGCACGGTCGCGTGGCATATAGTTATGCGTTCCAGAGCGACCTCGAGGCCTGCGGCGTCACTTCGGACGAGTGCGACGGCCTGGTCGATGTGGTGCGTTCGGTGATGGGCGTGGAGGTCTGCCTGTTCCTGAAAGGCATTGAGGGCGATACCAAGGTGCGCGGCAACCTGCGCTCCAAGGGCGACCTCGATGTGTCCGAGATCGCTGCCAACTTTGGCGGTGGCGGGCATCATGCCGCCGCCGGCTTTTCCAACAACGGAACGATTCGCGAGACGCTCGCCGTTGCACTTCCCATGCTGGCCGAGCTGGTAGGGGAGGATCCCGCTTCGGTGACCGTCGAGCTCTAACATTTTGGATGGTACATGGCTCGTCGTACGCCTTCTCAATTGAATATGCTGCTCGCCGTCGATAAGCCGGTGGGCTGTACGTCCCACGACGTGGTATCGCAGTGCCGACGCGCCCTCCATGAGCGACGCGTCGGCCATGCCGGTACGCTCGACCCCATGGCCTCGGGTGTCATGGTGGTGGGCGTGGGCCAGGCGACCCGTCTGCTGGGCATGCTAACCCTCGATACCAAAAGTTATGTCGCCGACATTTCGTTTGGTATCGAGACCAATACCGATGACGCGGAGGGCGAGGCTGTTCGCACGGTGCCCGTTGCCCCCGAGCTGCGCGATCTCGCTTACGCCCGTGAGCAGCTGGCCGCTATGCTTGGCCCGCAGATGCAGGTGCCGCCAGCGTTTTCGGCCATCTCGGTCAATGGCGTTCGCGCCTATAAGAGCGCTCGCGAGGGCAATGCGGTTGACTTGCCTCCGCGCCCCGTCGAGGTCTATGCCGCCGACCTGATCGCCGTGAGCGGCGAGGGCGATACGTGCGTCTGGACCGTGGCATTTTCGGTAAGCAAGGGCACCTACATTCGTGCGCTCGCTCGCGATCTGGGTCGTGCCTGTGATAGTGCTGCGCATATTTCCGCGCTGCGCCGTACGGCCTCCGGCGTGGTTTCCATTGGCGCCTGCCATGCGGTAGAGGAGCTCTCTGCCGAGTCCGCTGCCGGCTTCGCTCTGGATCCTATCGCCGCCCTTGGTGCCACGCGTGTCGATTTGCCGGGCAATCTTGCAGACGACCTGCTTTGTGGTCGCCGCATTCCCGTTGAACGCGCGCTTGCGGATTTCGATATGGCGAAGGCGCCGTTCGCGCTCGTGCTCGAGGGTGGACTGAAGGCGCTTGCTCGTATCGAGGGCGGCCGCTTTGTGATGGAGCACGTCTTTCCGCAGGCGATCGGCGGTGTTCGATGATGCTGGCGCCCCACGAGCTCGCGCGTATCTTTTTCGCGGGTGAGTTGGATGAGGCCCGTATCGTTTCTGCCGATGCATTTGATGGATGCGAGTTCTTGGGTGCCGCTTCGATCGCCATTGGCGTGTTTGATGGCGTACATCGTGGGCACCAAGAGCTGATCGATGCGGTTATTCGCGATGCGCATGACCACGGCAGCAGAGCGGTCGTGGTCACCTTCGATCCTGATCCGGACGTCGTGGTGAGTCCTTCGCCCGCTCAAAAATTGATGACGACGGCCGACCGCTTGCATGCCCTGGCTCAAACCGGGGTCGATGCGGTGGTGGCCGTTCCCTTTACGCCCGCCGTGGCGGCACTCGACCATGTCGGGTTTCTGGCGCTGTTGTCGCGTGTTGTCGACATTCGCTCCATTCGTGTAGGCAGCGACTTTAGGCTCGGCCGCGGCGGCGCTTCGGGCGTTGCCGAGATGCGCGCCTGGGGCACTGAGCGTGGGGTTGACGTTTACGGTCACGACCTGCTCTGCGTTAACGGGCAGTCCATCTGCGCCACTCGTATCCGCCATGAGCTGGGTCAGGGTCATGTGGAGCTGGCCGCAGAGCTTCTCGGCCGTCCCTATATGCTGCGCGGTGTTGTGGCGGCTGGCCGTCACGAGGGCTCCGACATGGGCTTTCCCACGGCAAACATCCAGGTGCCCGACGGCATCCAAGTGCCTGCCGATGGCGTCTATGAGGGTCTGGTGCTGGTCGGCGATAACGTATGGCCTGCTGCCGTAAACGTCGGCCTGCCGCCGACCTATGCCGATGATGCCGCCTCGGCGCATCTCGAGGCCAACTTGATCGGCTATGCGGGTGACCTGTATGGCGCCTCGGTGTCGCTGGCATTTACGCGCTGGCTGCGTCCGTCTCGCGTGTTCGATTCCCTGGACGAGTTGATCGCGACCGTCGAGGGTAATATCGACGATATCCGTCATAACTTGGGTGAGCAGGGGGTGAGCATCCGTGATTAGCGATGAAGAAAAAGATCAGGTACGCGCGGCGTCGGACCTGGTTGCCATCGTGCAGGAGACGGTTGAGCTCAAGCCCCGCGGCCATGAGTTTTGGGGCTGCTGCCCGTTTCATGGCGAAAAGACCCCATCGTTTCACATTATCCCTGCTACGCAGGTGTGGCACTGCTTTGGCTGCGGCGAGGGCGGCGACGTCTTTACCTATATCATGAAGCGCGAGAACCTGAGCTTTCCCGAGTCGATCCGCTATTTGGCCGATCGTGCGGGCATTGAACTGCACGATACCGGTGCGCAGCGCGATCGCGGCACCAAGCGTGCCCGCATCTACGACCTGTGCGCCGAGACGGCTCAGTTCTACCACACCATGCTTATGCGCGGTAAGGACAGCCGTCCGCGCGAGTACTTTGCCAGTCGTGGCATGGGCGGAGATGTCTGTCGCCGCTACTGCCTGGGCTTTGCGCCGGGTCGCAACGCGCTGGTGTCGCATCTGTCGCAGGCGGGCTTTACCCCGCAGGAGATGATCGATGCCAACGTGGCCGTGAGCCGTGGGCGCGGGCAGCTCGCGGACCGTTTTTACGACCGCGTGATGTTTCCCATCTTTGATGAGCAGGGTCACAATATCGCCTTTGGCGGGCGCATCATGGGCGATGGTCAGCCTAAGTACCTCAACACCGCCGAGACGAGCGTGTTTCATAAAAAGCGAAACCTCTATGGCTTTAACTGGGCCAAGGAGTTTATCGTCGCGCAGGATACCGCCATCGTGGTGGAGGGCTATACCGACTGCATCGCCTGCTGGGAGGCAGGGATCAAAAACGTCGTTGCCACGCTGGGCACGGCGCTGACGGAACATCACGTTAAGACACTCACCCGTTTTGCCAAGCGCATTGTATATATGTTCGATGGCGACGCTGCCGGTCAAAAGGCTGCCCGTCGCGCGATTCAGTTTATCGAGCAGGATTCGATGGACCTGCGCTGCGTGGTGCTTCCCGACGGCAACGACCCCATGGAGTTCATCACGGCGCATGGCGGCCAGGAACTTCAGGCGCGCATTGACGCGGCCGAGCCCCTCATGGACTTTGTCTATCGTTCGCTGCAGGAGTCGAGCGACATTACCACGCCGGGCGGTCGCGCCAAAGCGCTCGAGGACGCGCTGACGCTCATCTACCCGCTGCGTGACAGTTATATGATCGACACGTACTTTATCCAGATTGCCGATCTGCTGGGTTTGGACCTGGAGACCGTGCGTGCGAGCTCCGGCCGTGTGTTTCGCGATGTCGCCAAGCGAGAGGACGGCGAGCGCCGGCGTGAGCAGAGCTACGAGCGTCAACGCGCGCAAGCCGAGCGCGCGGGCAGCGCGGGCGGTCGGGCGTCTGGTTCGCAGGGGACGTCTCGCGGTGCCAGGGCCGCGGGTGCGACGCCACCGGTGTCCGCACCGGTCGAGGAGGACCCGTACGACTACGTTCCGCTTGATGCCTATGGTGCCGCGCCGGTGGAGGTCGACGAGGATTTGCCGCCAATCGATGTGCCAGCGGGGATGGAAAGCGCTGCGCCCGTTGCCGATAGTTCAAGCGCGGCGGCAGCTCCGTCGATGCCGATTGTTTTGACCGATCTGGAGCGGAAATCCCTGGCGGGGGAGCGTGAGCTGCTGACGATGCTCACGAGCTACCCCGATCTGTTCCGCACGTATGCCGACCGCATTTGTTCTATCGAGTGGGTTGACCCGCGTCACGAGTCCATTGCGTGGGCCGTGCTCGCGACACCACCGGGAACCGATCCTGCGGCCTGCATGGATGCGGCGCGTGCGGTGTGTCCCGAGGCGGCGTCGCTCGTCAGCGCCGGGCGCATCTCGGCAACGAGTAAGCACCCGACCGAGACGAATATCGTCTTTATGCTCGATACGCTCGAGCTCTACACCATCAAACGTCGCATGCGAGCCGCGCAGGCCAAGTTGCGCCAGGACCGTTCACTCGACGATGAGGCCCGTCGCGTGCTGACGATGCAGGCGGTGCAAGATTCACAGCGCCAGCGCGAGCTCCAAAAGTCGATCGGTGGCGTGGCCGACCCGTTCCGTTTGATCGGTTTGGAGACCGCGGGTGCCGATCAGGCCTAGATGTTGTGGTCAACCAGCGTATTCTCGCCTATATCCTGTCTTTATTTTGGGTATAGACGTTCATGTGTGTGCTAAAGTATTGAGTCCTGTGGACTACGAAGGGAGAATCTGTGCCAAAAAAGACTGAGAGCACGGGTACTGGGCTGGAATCCTACGTTGCAAAGCTCATGGGCAACGGCTCAAACAGGACTTCGGTAACCGAGGACGAGATTCAGGTCGCCCTGAAGGATATCGATGTTTCTGATGAGCAGCTCAACGCGGTGTATTCCGCGCTGCGCAACAGCGGCATCCAGATTATCTCCGCGAGCGGAAACGACGACGCCTCGATGGGCGTCGACGATGACGATAACGATACCGACGATTTCGACGATGACGAGCACGATTCCGGCTCGCTTGACGATCACGAGCTTAAGATGGCCCGCCAGGCCGATGCCGAGATGGGCTCTTCCAAGAGCAAGAAGAAGCGCACCGTGCGCACGTCTCGTTCGCGTTCGCGCGTGCGCGGCATCGATGCCTCCACGGTGATGCTGACCGGCGACCCGGTTCGTATGTACCTCAAGGAGATCGGCAAGGTCGACCTGCTGACCGCATCTGAAGAGGTCGATCTGGCCATGAAGATCGAGGCCGGTCTCGAGGCTACCGAGAAGCTCGAGGCTGCCGATGCAGGCGAGATCGAACTTACACGCGCCGAGATGCGTCGTCTTACGCGTATCGAGAACGTTGGTCTTGAGGCCAAGCAGGCGCTCATCAGCGCTAACCTGCGTCTGGTCGTATCCATCGCCAAGCGCTATGTCGGCCGTGGCATGCTGTTCCTGGATCTGATCCAGGAGGGCAACCTCGGTCTGATCCGCGCCGTCGAGAAGTTCGACTACCAGAAGGGCTTCAAGTTCTCCACGTACGCCACGTGGTGGATCCGTCAGGCCATTACGCGCGCTATTGCCGACCAGGCCCGTACCATCCGTATTCCCGTGCACATGGTCGAGACCATCAACAAGCTCGTACGCGTGCAGCGCCAGCTCCTCCAGGACCTGGGTCGCGACCCGACCCCCGAGGAGATCGGTGCCGAGATGGACATGAGCGCCGACCGCGTCCGCGAGATTCAGAAGATTTCGCAGGAGCCCGTGTCGCTCGAGACCCCGATCGGCGAGGAAGAGGATTCCCAGCTGGGCGACTTCATCGAGGACTCCCAGGCTATCGTTCCGCCCGATGCCGCTAGTTTCTCCATGCTGCAGGAGCAGCTCACCCAGGTGCTCGATTCGCTTGCCGATCGCGAGCGCAAGGTTATCGAGCTGCGTTTTGGCCTTGTCGACGGACATCCCCGCACGCTCGAGGAAGTCGGTCGCGAGTTTGGCGTCACGCGCGAGCGTATCCGCCAGATCGAGTCCAAGACCCTGGCCAAGCTCCGCCACCCGAGCCGTTCCAGCAAGCTCAAGGACTACATCGAAAGCTAGTCAAGCAAGAAGCGCCCTCAAGCACATCCGCTTGGGGCGCTTTCATGTAGTCATTGGGGACGTTCTTGAATGACTAGTCGTTTAAGAACGTCCCCAATGACTAGGTCGGAAAATTTCTTAAAAAAGTTCTTGCCCTTCGTCCAATCGTCCGTATAATAAACTTCGTTGCTTGAGAGCACGCACCTATTCCTCGGTAGCTCAATGGTAGAGCACGCGGCTGTTAACCGCGCTGTTGTAGGTTCGAGTCCTACCCGGGGAGCCAGAATTTTTCAGCCCATTTCGCTGGGCTTTTAAATTCCTCGGTAGCTCAATGGTAGAGCACGCGGCTGTTAACCGCGCTGTTGTAGGTTCGAGTCCTACCCGGGGAGCCAGGTTGTAAAACCCGTCGCTTATGCGGCGGGTTTTTTCATGCCGCGATCGCCTGTGGCGAACGTTACCGTATCAACATTTCGTGTCGAGGATATAATCGCGAGCCCCGTCGCCTTAACAAGGCGCGGTCGTTGTAAAATATTTGAATGATTGCTCCCACGACATGGTGCCGCGAGCACCAGAAAAGGAGATTCTTGTGTCTGAGACCATTAACGGCAGCCTGAGCGTCTCGAACGACGTTATTGCCGATATTGCCGGTTATGCCGCGATGACGTGCTACGGCGTCGTCGGTATGGCCGAACAGCTCCAGGGCGCCGAGAGCGTGCGCCTGCTTGCCGGCCAGCGCCTCCGCAAGGGCGTACTTGTTTCCGCCGACGAGAACGGCCTCACGGTCGACCTTCACGTCGTGCTGGAGAACGGCGTCAACATGAAGTCCGTCTGCCACAATCTTTCGAGCTCCGTCGCCTTCACCCTGCAGGAGATCGCCCAGATCGATCCCGCCAGCCTTAAGATCGGCATTCACATCGACGCGCTCAAGAGCCGTCTGAACTAGCATCCGAATACGGAGATTTCACCACTCATGATTGCAAAGACCATTCGCACCTGTTTTCCGATCGCTGCGGCTGCCGTTTCCGAAAAGGCCGAGGAGATCAACAAGCTCAACGTCTTCCCCGTACCCGACGGCGACACCGGCACCAACATGTCGCTCACACTCGCCTCGGTGACCAAGGAGCTTTCCGCCCTTCCCGCCGATGCCGACATGGAGGCCATTGCCGGCGCTATTACCCACGGCTCCCTGATGGGCGCCCGCGGCAACTCCGGTGTCATCACGTCGCAGATCCTGCGCGGCGTGGCCGAGGGCCTTGTCTCTGCCGATGAGCCCATTACGTCCGCCAATATCGCCTTCGCCTTCCGCCGTGCCGTCAAGGTCGCCTTCCAGGCTGTTCGTAAGCCCATCGAGGGCACGATCCTCACGGTCCTGCGTGATGTTTCGACCAAGGCAGACGAGTGCGAGAAGAAGAAGTTCTCGACCGAGGATGCGCTCGACGCCATCGTCGTCGAGGCCTACCAGTCCGTCGCCCGCACGCCCGACCTGCTGCCCGTCCTCAAGGAGAACGGCGTGGTCGACTCCGGCGCCTTTGGCTTTGCCATCTTCTTGGAGAACTTTGTTGCCGCCGCCCTTGGCCGCAGCACCGTGGTCGAGGATTTCTCCGCTACGTTTGACTCCGCCGGCTCTGCTCGCGATGCCGCTCTTGACCGTGTTGAGATCGAGGCTAACGACGACTGGGAGGGCTCTGAGTTCCGCTACTGCAACGAGTTCCTCTTTAAGGCCGACGCCCCGTTTGACGAAGACGAGTGCCTGAAGTTCCTGGGCTCCATGGGCGACTGCGAGCTGCTCGTGGGTGCCTATCCCGACTACAAGATCCACGTGCACTCCAACACCCCCAACCTGGTGCTCGAGCACATGCTGCAGCTTGGTCAGATCTACGAGGTCTTTATCCACAACATGGAGATGGAGGCCCACGATCGTACGGCTAAGATCCACGAGGACCAGGAGAAGGCCGCCGAGCCCGCGAAGGCCCTGGGCTTTGTCGCCGTTGCGGCTGGTTCCGGTGAGGCTGACATCCTTAAGTCCCTCGGCGTCGATGTGATCGTGTCGGGTGGCCAAACCATGAACCCCTCGACCGCCGACCTGCTTGGCGCCGTCGACCAGGTCAACGCGACCTCGGTCATCATCCTTCCCAATAACGGCAACATCCGCATGGCTGCCGAGGCTGCTGCCTCCGCCTGCACCGACAAGAAGGTCGCCGTCGTTCCCACCAAGACCGTCCCGCAGGCGTTCTCCGCGCTGTTCGCGGTCCTGCCCGATTCCGAGCTCGAGGATGCTGTTGCCGCTATGGTCGACGCCATCAGCGAGGTCCGCGATGGCGAGGTTACCCGCGCCGTGCGAGACTCCAGCGCCTCCGACGGCTCGCCTATTCACTCCGGTGACGTCATGGGCATCATCGCCGGTTCCATCGACGTGGTCGGCTCCGACGTGAAGCAGGTCACGCTCGACTGCATCAACCGCATGCAAGAGGAAGAGGAGGGCGACGCGCTGACGATTCTGGCCGGCGAGGAGCTGTCCGACGAGGCCTTCCAGGAGATCGTTGACGCCATCGAGGAGGCTCAGCCCGATCTGGAGATCGACGCCCATCGTGGCGAGCAGCCGCTCTATCCCGTGATTTTCTCGATCGAGTAGGCTCTGCCTATGTCCGAGCTGTGCTCCGTGCCGCGCGTCTCGGAGCGTTTTGCCCAGAGCAATGCGCTCGACGAGGATATCGCGCGACTCAAATATATTTCGGGTAAACGTGAGGAGGCCCTTCGCCGTCTGGGAATTCGGACGGTGGGGGACCTCCTTCTCCATATTCCTCATCGCTACCTGGACTTCACTCGCGCGTGGTCCATCGAGATGGCGCCCATCGGTACCGTGTGCACCATCATCGCCACGGTCGATCGTATTGTCCAAAAGCAGCCCCGTCCGCGTATGCAGGTGACTGAGGTCTCGCTCGTGGACGAGACGGGCGTGCTGCAAGTCGCCTTTTTCCGTCAGCCTTGGATTGCCCAACAGCTTAAGCAGGGCGACCGCCTGGCTGTGATGGGCAAGGTCGAGTTTGCCTACGGCTTTAAGCAGATGGCCTCGCCCCACTTTGAAAAGCTCGAGGACGGACGCGCCGCGGGTACCATTTTGCCGGTCCACTACGTAAGTGACGGCGTGAGTCAGGCATGGATGCGCCGTATCGTGAGCGGTGCGCTCGAGGTGGTCGCCAATCCGTTCGATCCCATTCCCGCGCCGCTGCGCGCAAAGCGGAAGCTCATGAGCAATGCCCGTGCGCTGCGCTCGATCCACTTTCCCTCGAGCATGGCCGAGCGCGACATCGCGCGCCGGCGTCTTGCCTACGAGGAGTGTCTCTGCTTGCAGCTCGCGCTGCGTCTGCGCAACGATGACGGTATGGTTGACGTGGTGCCTTATGCGCATGCCGCGGGCGAACATTTTGCTGCGCTTAAACAGGCCCTGCCGTTTTCGCTGAGCGATGAGCAGGAGGCTGCATTTCAAGACATCCTGCATGACATGTGCGATGGCGGTCGCGTGATGAACCGTCTGCTGTTGGGCGACGTCGGTACCGGTAAGACCGCCGTTGCCGCCTGCGCGTTGGCGGTTGCGGCCGATAGCGGCACCCAGGCGTGCGTTATGGCGCCCACGGGCGTGCTGGCGCGTCAATATGCCGATAAGACCGGCCCCTTGCTCTCTCAGGCTGGCATGACATGGGCACTCCTGACGGGCGCCACGCCGTCGGCCGAGCGTGAACAGATTCATGCGCGGCTCCAGTCTGGCGAGCTCGACGTGCTCTTTGGTACCCATGCGGTGCTTTCGGAGAACGTCACGTTCAAGCATTTATCGCTTGTGGTGATTGACGAGCAGCACCGCTTTGGCGTGGGCCAGCGTAACGCTCTACGCGCAAAAGGCCCGGGTGCCGACTTGCTGGTCATGACTGCCACGCCGATCCCGCGCACGCTGGCGCTTTCGGTGTACGGCGACCTGGATACGAGCATCATCCGCCATCGTCCCGTTCCGGGTGCCGGCGTGACGACGCGCGTCCTTACCGAGTCGAGTCGCGACCTGGTCTATGGAGCCATTCGCGAGGCGCACGAAAAGGGGCAGCAATCCTATGTGATCTGTCCGCTCGTGGAGCCGAGCGATTCGGCCGATGAGCTCGAAGACGTACCCGGCATCGCCCGCGACGACGAAGGCCGCGTGACCGTGCCCGTGCCGTTGCATGACACGGCGACTGAGCTCGATCGCCTTCGTCTGGCATTACCGGGGCTTACCATCGAGCGTCTTCACGGCCGCATGCCGGCGGGGGAGAAGGACCGGGTCATCGATGCCTTTAAGCGTGGCGAGATCGATGTGCTCGTCTCGACCACGGTGGTCGAGGTGGGCGTTGACGTGCCCAACGCCACCGTCATGGTTATCGAGAATGGCGAGCGCTTTGGTTTGGCGGCCTTGCACCAGCTGCGCGGGCGCGTAGGCCGCGGCAGCGTGTCGGGTACGTGCCTGGTCATGACGCACTCCAAGGGCAACGGCGGCGCGTCGGCGGCACAAGACCGCCTCCAGTCGCTCGAGAAGACCTCGGACGGCTTTACGCTCGCCCAGATGGACCTGCGTCTGCGCCACGAGGGCGAGATCCTGGGTTTCCGCCAGCATGGCGGCGTGACCTTGCGTTTTGTTGACCTCGATGCCGACGAGGAATTGATCGAGTGGGCCCATTTGGACGCGGTCGAGCTCTTGCGGTATGCTTGCAACCTTGACTCCGTGGCGACGCGTCCCTTGCGCGATGCGGTCGCCATGCGGTATCGACACATCTTTAAGGAGGTCAGCGGAGGATGAGAATCATCGGCGGCGAATGGCGCGGTCGTAAGATCGAGGAGCCCCGTGGTCGCGATGTCACCCGCCCCACGACCGATCGCGTGCGCGAGGCGTGCGCATCTATGGTCATGTCGGCATTCGACTTCGATCTGGACGAGGTCCGCGTGCTGGATGCCTTTGGCGGCTCCGGCGCCTTGGGCATAGAGATGCTCTCGCGTGGTGCCCGCTCGCTCACCACGTTCGAGATCGATCGCAACGCTGCTCGTCTGATTACCAAGAATATCGAGTCGCTCTGCCGCGACCGTGCACGCTGGCGCGTGGTGACGGGCGACGTGCTGGCAAGCGCTTCGCGCGGCCGCGTGCCGGGCGGTCCCTTTGACCTGGTTCTGCTCGACCCGCCCTATGCTTTTGGTGCTGAGCCGGTCGAGGAGCTGCTGCAGAACCTAGCTCAGCAAGGCTTGCTGGTGCAGGGTGCCTACGCGCTCTTTGAGCACGCCGCGGTCGATACGGGCGCTCGTCCAGCTGGTTTTGAGACCATGCGGGAGAAGCGCTATGGCATAACCTCGGTCGACCTGCTTCGTTGGGTTGGCAACGGCGAGGATGATGGCAACGATAGCGACGCACCCACGGAGGATGCCCATGAGTGACACCATTAACCGCGTAATCGTCCCGGGCACCTTCGATCCCATCACGTTTGGCCATATCGACGTCATTCGCCGCGCCCGCCGCATTTTTCCCAGCGTGATCGTGGCCGTTGCCGAGTCGCAGGGCAAAAACGGCGTCGGCACCACGTTTAGGCTCGACGAGCGCGTGGCGCTGGCCCGTGAAGCGCTCGGTGATATTGACGGCGTCGAGGTGCTGCCCTTCACCGGCCTCTTGGTCGATTTTGCCCGCGAACAGGGAGCAGGAGCCGTGGTCAAGGGCCTGCGTGCCATGACCGACTTTGAGTATGAGCTGCAGCAGGCCGACCTCAATTACCGCCTGGATAACGAGCTGGAGTCCATCTTTGTCATGAGTGCGCCGCAGTACGGCTATATTTCGAGCTCGGTGGTTCGCCAGATTGCCTCGCTCGGTAGCGACGTCTCTAATTTTGTTCCGTCCAATGTGGTCAAGGCGCTCAAACATCGCTTTTCGTGACGTTTTTTAATGCCTGGTGGCATGTGGTAAACTAACACGATGATATGTTACCTATGAAAGGAGACCGGATGCCGGGCGAGAATTTTCCTGGCGACAGGATCGTGAGTCTTGTCGACGAGCTCGAGGGGCTCATCGAAGAGGCTAAGACGCCGTTCGGCAAGAACGCCCAGATGAAGGTTATCGACGCCGACGTCTTCTTTAACATCCTCGACGAGATCCGCATGAGCTATCCCGAGGAATGGCAGAAGTCCCGCCGTATCCTCAAGGAGCGAGAGGAGCTTATGGCTTCCGCCGCCGCTCAGGCCGATTCCATCATCGCCGATGCTCAGCAGCAGGCCCTCACCATTGCCGGTGAGCAGGAGATCGTCCGCTTAGCGCAGCAGCAGGCCGACGACATTCGCGACCGTGCTCAGCAGTACGAGCGCGAGACGCGCTATGCCGCCGAGGATTACGCCGAGCAGGTCTTTACGCACCTCGAGGAGAACCTCAAGAGCCTGACCGGTACCGTCACCCGTTGCCGTCAGCAACTCAACGAGGGTGCCGCCCAGCAGAATGGTCAGTGGTAATGGCTGAGTTCCCGAGCGTTACCGTCGATCTTTCCGAGCAGCTCGAGTTTCCCGGAGACTCGTATCCGCTGACTGGCAAGGTCGATGTCGCTACCTATACGGTGGGCGAGAAGGAGTACCAGCTGCAGGACGGTATTGACTACGACGTGGTCTTTACCAATGCCGGCACCGGTGTTCTGCTCACGGGCATGGTCCGCGCGCACGCAACCGGTGAGTGCGACCGTTGCCTGGAGCCCGCTTCGTTTGATATTGCCGGTGAGATCGAAGAATTCTATCTCTTTAACGAGCCTGAGGATCCCGAGGCCTACGAAGACGGCTACGAGCTGCTGGGCGAGGATCGCATCGTCGATTTGGGTGAGCCCATCAACGACGCGGTCGTCATGGACACGCCGTTCGTTGTCCTGTGCAAGCCCGATTGTCGCGGCCTATGCCCCACGTGCGGCATCAATCTCAACGTCGAGCAATGCGATTGCGCCGCTCAAGCAGAGGCCGAATGGGCCGCTGCCACGGAAAATCCATTTGCAGCATTGAAGAATCTCAAGCTTGACGAGTAAAACTGTGGTAGTATCGCTACTTGCGCGTAATCGCCACACTGGATAGTTCATAAGGAAGGTCACTATGCCCGTACCTAAACAAAAGCAGGGTCGTATCCGCACTCACACCCGCCGTTCCGCCAACATGAAGATCTCGGCTGCGGCTCAGTCCACGTGCCCCCGTTGCGGCGCTGTCAAGCTCCCGCACCACGTGTGCCCCAGCTGCGGTTTCTACAAGGACCGCGAGGTTATCGTTATCGAGTAACTGTATACTCTGGATGCGATGCCGTTCCAACTGGAACCACAATGGCCGGCTCAATGAGTCGGCCATTTTTGTATAAGGAGTATGTATATGAGTAACGTTCGCGTTTGTGTAGACGTTGTGGGTGGAGACGAGAAGCCTCAGGTCGTCCTCGACGGTATCGAGGCGGCGCTTGCGGCGGATCCCGATATCGAGGTCTTGGCCGTCGGTCCCGCAGAGATCGTGAACCCCTTTGCCGCGGCTCACGCTCGCGTTGAGGCCTTGGAGGCGCCCGATATCATCGCCATGGATGACGATCCCATTCGAGCCGTGATGACCAAGCGCAAGTCCTCGATCGTGCTTGCCTGTCGCGCCATTAAGAAGGGCAACGCGGATGCGTTCTTCTCTGCCGGCTCCACCGGCGCCATGACCGCTGCCGCTACCGCCTACGTGACGCCGTTTAGGTATCAGGCCGAGGGCAAGAAGCAACCGGTACGTCCGTGCCTCACCAATGCACTGCCCAACCGCGCCGGCGGCCTGACGGTCCTGTGCGACATGGGCGCCAACCCCGATGTCGAGGTCGACGACATGGTGCGTTTTGCCCAGATGGGTAGCGCCTATGCGCGCGTCGTCTTGGGCATTGAGCAACCCCGCGTCGGTCTGCTCGGCAACGGCACCGAGGATGAGAAGGGCTCCAACTTTACCAAGTCGTGCTTCCCTGCCATGAAGGCCGCCGTTCCCGGCTTTGTGGGCAACTGCGAGGGCACCGACCTGACCTCGGGTAACTTTGACGTCGTCGTTGCCGATGGCATGTCGGGCAACATCGCGCTCAAGGCAACCGAGGGCGCCGCTAAGTTTTTGCTGCAAGAGCTCAAGGGTGCCTTTATGGCTTCGCTCGGCACCAAGATTGCCGCGCTGCTCATCAAAAAGCAGATGCGCGAGATTAAGGCAAGGCTCTCGGGCGATGCTAAGGGCGGCGCCATTCTGCTGGGCCTGCGTGGCGTGGTCCTGATCGGCCACGGTGCTACCTCGGTCGAGGCCGTCAAAAACGGTACGCTCGCTGCGGCGGAGGCCGTGCGCGCCGGGCTGGTCGAGAACGTCGCCAACTCTATGGACGGCATCGTTTTGTAGGAGCGAGTTAGCGCGCTGTTATGTGCCTCGCGGCCTTCGTCGTGGGGTAGAATCAAAACCGTGTCTTGACGCCGCGATTGCGGCGCCAGCGCGTTGTTGTTCATGAAATACGAGAGGAAGCGCTATGGACCGCTCCGAAATCTTCGATAAGATCGCCGAAGTCGCCGCTGACGTTCTGGGCTTCGATGTCGCCGACATTAGCGACGAGACTACCTTTGACGATCTCGATGCCGATTCGCTCGAGCGTCTGCAGCTGGTGACGGCCATCGAGGACGAGTTCGACCTCGAGATCGATGACGAGACCCTGCTGTCGCTCAACTCTGTCGCCGACGCTGTCGACGCTATTGAAAACGCCAGGGAGGCCTAAGTCTTGGCTTTATCTCAACGACTCGCGCGCGCCCAGGAAATCCTGGGCCACGAGTTCAATAACAAGGTGCTGCTGCGCGCGGCGCTCACGCACCCCTCTGCCGTGGAAGGTCAGCCCGTCTCGGCGAGCTATGAGCGCCTTGAGTTTTTGGGCGATTCCATTTTGGGCGCCGTGGTTGCCCGCTCGCTCTTTGAGTCCTATCCGGAGTTTGACGAGGGCAAGCTTACGCGCCTGAAGGTGTCGCTCGTCTCGGGTGCCACGCTGTCCGAGGTCTCCCATGAGCTGGGCATCGACGACATCATCATCTTTGGTGCCTCCGAGACCGGCACGGGCGCGCGCGGCCTGCATTCGGCGCTCGAGAACGTTTACGAGTCGCTCGTGGGCGCGCTGTATCTGGATGCCGGCTGGGACGTTGCGGCGGACTTTATCCACCGTACGCTTAAGCCGCACCTGGCCTCCGAGCGTGCCGAGCATCCTGCGAACCCCAAGTCGTTTTTGCAGGAGTGCGTGCAGGCCGACGGCCACGAGCCTCCGGCGTACAAGCTCGTTGGCTCTGAGGGCCCGGCACACGCACCGACCTTTACCGCCGTGGTGCTCATCGACGGTATCCGCCAGGGCCGCGGCACCGGTTCCTCCAAGAAGGAGGCCGAGGGAGCTGCCGCGCTTGAGGCACTCGACCGCATGGGTTACACCACCAACGGCGTGATTCTGAACAAGAAGCCTGTTTAAGCGAGGAACCGTGTATCTCAAGTCCCTCACGCTCAAGGGGTTCAAGTCGTTTGCCGACCGCGCCCATATGACGTTTGAGCCGGGCCTGACCGTTATCGTCGGTCCCAACGGCTCGGGAAAATCGAACATCTCCGACTCGATTCTGTGGGTCCTGGGCGAGCAGAGCGCCAAGCAGCTGCGCGGCCAGGCCATGGAAGACGTCATCTTCTCGGGCTCGTCGGCGCGCAAGCCGGTGGGTGTGGCCGAGGTCACGCTGGTGCTCGACAACTCGGACCATCTGCTTCCCGTCGACTTTGACGAGGTGGCCATCACCCGCCGCATGTATCGCTCGGGCGAAAGCGAGTACCTCATCAACTCGAGCCCGTGCCGCCTGATGGACATCCAGGACATCCTGCACGACTCGGGCCTGGGCAAGGATACGCATTCCATCATCAGCCAGGGCAAGCTCGACGCCATTTTGCAGAGCCGTCCCGAGGAGCGCCGTGCCCTCATTGAGGAGGCCGCCGGCATCTCCAAGCACAAGCGCCGCAAGGAGCGTGCGCTCAAAAAGATCAAGTCGATGGACGAGCACCTGACCCGTGCCCGCGATATCAACAAGGAAATCGCCCGTCAGCTGCGACCGCTGGAGCGTCAGGTCGATCGCGCGCGCAAGTACAAAGAGCTGTCCTCGCGCGCGAACGAGCTTACGCAGATGCTGGCAGTCGATGAGCTCCGTTCGCTGCAATCGCAGTGGAACGACCTGGAGAGTCGCTCTAAGGAGGGCGCCGCCGAGCTGGAGCTCGCGCAGTACCGCTTGGGTGAGAAAGAGCGCGAGCTCGAGAAGCTCCAGGTCATGCTCGAGGAAAAGGGCCTGTTTGTAGGAGACTTGGGCGAGCAGCGCCGCCATATGCAAGATGTGGTCGGTCGCATTAACTCCGACATGCGTCTGCTCGAGGAAAAGGGCCATAACATGGTGTCGCGCCTGTCCGACATGCGCGGTCAGATCTCGGGCTCCGAGCATCAGCGCCGTCGCGTGGTCGAGGAGCTCGAGGATGCGCGCGCCCAGCTCGAGGAAGTGACCGGCGCGCATATGCAGGCCCAGGAGGACGTTGACGCCGCTGGACCTGCCGCCGCCGAGCTTCACGAACGCCGCGTGGCGCTCGATGCGCAGATTTCGCAGCTTACGCGCGAGCAGCGCGATGTGCAGCGCGTTGCCGATAATGCTGCGCTCGAGCTCGCCAAGGTAAAGGATTCGCTTTCCAATGCCGAGGTCGAGGACAACATGTATGCCTCGCGCCTGGAGCAGATCGACGAGCAGCTCGAGGAGGTCACGGCATCGCTTGAGAGCCGCCGCAACCGTGCTGAGGAGCTTGAGAGCGCCCTTGAGGCGGCTCGTCGGGCCCAGAGCGATGCGCGCGAGGCCACTGAGGTCGCCCGTGCAGCCCTTAAGGACTTGCGTAATCGCGAGAGCGAGGCGCGCAACAAGCTGTCCGAGGTGCGCTCGGAGCTCGCGAGCCAAAAGAAGCTCGATGCTCGCATGGCCGACAGCTCGCCGCTCGTAAGCCGCCTGGTGCGCGCGCTGGGCGACGATGTTTCGGGCCGTCTGGGCGATGTGCTCGAGGCACCGCGTGAGCTTGAAGGCCTGGTTGAGCAGCTGCTCGCCGGCGATATCGATGCCCTGTTGTTCGATAACGGTGCCGCACTTGAGCGTGCCGGTCGCGCTGCCCTGGACCAGAAGAAGGCCTCGGGTGAGGCGCTTCTGGTGGCGCGCAGTGTGAGCGGCTCTGCGGCCGCCGAGGGTGCCGCCGGTACCCGTCTTGTTGATCGCCTGTCCGTGCGTGCGGGCTACGGTCCGGTCGTCGAGGCATTGCTCGGCGGCTATTACGTGGTCGATGACTTGCCTTGTGCGCTTTCCGCGCCGGTCGTTGACGGCGTGACCTATGTGACTCCCGATGGCGCACGCGTTGCCTGCGGCGGCCTGGTTCGCGTGGGGCTTGATGCCGGCGAGGCTTCGGGTGCTCTGGAGCGTAAGCGTCGTATCCGCGAGCTGGAGGGCCTGGAGCCCGATCTTGCTGCCGCGTTTGAGCATGTTTCTGATCAGGTCGTCGAGGCCAATGCGGCCGTCGAGGGGGCGCGCGCCGCCGAGGGCGATGCCGCCGGCGAGATTGCCCGTCTTGAGGGCGAGCGCCGCTCGCTGCTGTCCGAGATCGGCCGCCTGGAGCAGAGTGCCAACAATGCCGAGGTCGAGCGCGTGCGCATTTCCAAGCGCCGCGAGCAGGCCGCAGAGGCCGTTCGTGCCGCACGTCCGCGCGTGGACGAGCTCACCCGTTCGCGTGACGAGTCCCGTGCGCAGGCGAGCGACCTAGGCTTGCAGATTGCCGAGGCCAATGATGAGCTCGATCGCGTGCGTCGCGACGATTCCGAGGCCGCCGGCAAGCTCGCCGACGCCAAGGTGCGCCTGGCTCAGACGAGCGAGCGTCTTCGTTCTCTGAGGGGCCGCGTGCCCGACCTGGAGCATCGCCTGGAGGGCATCGACCGCCGTATCCGCGGAACACGCCAGGCCTCGCGCTCGCTCGAGCTGCTGCGCCTTCGCGTCGATCCCATGCACGAGCGTTATTCTGCCCTGTTGGAGCGCGCCTCGGACTGGGCTGCGCGCCTGCGCGATCAGGCTTCGCTCGAGGAAGCGGACTCGGCTTCGCTTAAGAAGACCATCGAGGACGCCAAGACCGAGGTCGCCCGCGCCAAAGAGAGGGTCGATGCTGCCGCCACGACGCAAAATGAGTTCAAGGTGGCGCGCGGCAAGCTCGAGGTGCAGGTCGAGGCTGCCATCAAGGCCATCACCGCTGACGGTACCACGGTGCTCGAGGAAGCGCTCATGCTGCCGGCGCCCACCGATCGCGACGCCGCCGAGCGCGAGCTTAACCAGCTCGTGCGCCAGATCAACAATCTGGGTCCTGTGAACCAGGTTGCCATGGAGGAATACGAGCAGCTCAAGCGCCGTGCCGATTACATCGAGGAACAACTCGCCGATTTGGAGAGCGCGCGCAAGGCACTCACCAAGATCACCGTTGCCATCGACCGTAAGATGCGCAAAGCCTTCCTGGTGACCTTTGAGAAGGTCGATGCGAACTTCCGCGAGATCTTCGCCATGCTCTTCCCGGGCGGTCAGGCTCACCTTGAGATGACCGATCCCGAGCGTCCGGCCGAGACGGGCATCGAGGTCGTGGCGCAGCCTCGCGGCAAGCGTATCACCAAGATGATGCTCATGTCGGGTGGCGAGAAGAGCCTGACGGCGCTTGCCCTGCTCTTTGCCGTATACCGCACGCGCACGGTGCCGTTCTATGTGCTGGACGAGGTCGAGGCGGCGCTCGACGACGCCAACTTGTCCAAGCTCATCGGCGCCCTCGATGTGCTGCGTTCCGATACGCAGCTCTTGGTAATCTCGCATCAGCGCCGTACTATGGAGGATGCTGACGTTCTCTACGGCGTTTCGATGCAAGCCGACGGCGTCAGTCGCGTCGTCTCGCAAAAACTCGATCGCGAAACCGGAAAGGTCGTGAATGCATAATGGGATTCTTTGACGCACTCTCGCGCGGACTTGAGCGCAGCCGCGAGGCCCTTAACGAGGTCTTCTACTTTGGCGGTGAGGTCGACGAGGATTTTTGGGAGGACCTTGAGGACACCCTCGTTATGGGTGACATGGGTGCCGAGGTCGCCATTCAAGTCTCCGATGACCTGCGTGATGCCGCTGCCAAGAAGAACCTCAAGACCGCCCCGCAGCTTCGCCGCGCCCTGGCCGAGCAGCTCGAGGGCCATTTTGTGCCTGTTGAGCGTGACCCGTTTTCCGATACGCCGAGCTGTGTGCTGTTTGTCGGCATCAACGGCGCCGGCAAGACCACCACGGTCGGCAAGATTGCGAGCGCCATGGCCGCCCGCGGCAAGAACGTGGTGATCGGTTCGGCCGACACCTTCCGCGCCGCCGCCATCGAGCAGCTCGATGTGTGGGGCCAGCGTGCCGGCGTTCCCGTCATCAAGCGTGACCGCGGCTCCGATCCTGCGAGCGTGTGCTATGACGTGCTCGACGAGGCCGATAAGCGCGGCAGCGACCTGGTGCTCATCGATACCGCCGGTCGTCTGCACACGAGCCCCGAGCTCATGCGCGAGCTCGCCAAGGTGGTCAATGTGACCCGTAAGCGCGCCGCCAATATGGCCGCCGGCCCCATGCCGGTCTCGGTCGTGCTTGTGATCGATGCCGCCACTGGTCAGAACGGTCTGAACCAGGCGTTCGAGTTTAACGAGGCGCTGGGCCTGGACGGTATTATCATGACTAAGCTCGACGGCACGGCTAAGGGCGGTATCGCCATGGCCGTGGCCGAGAAGCTCAAGCTCCCGATCCTGCGCATCGGCGTGGGCGAGCAGGTCGATGACCTGCAGGAGTTTAACGCCAAAGATTTCTGCCGCGCCCTGGTGGGCGAGTCCAACTAAGGAGTAACCAGTGTTTGATTCCCTGAGCGATCGCCTCAACGACACATTTGACCGCCTGCGCGGTAAGGGTAAGCTGACCGAGGCCGATATTACTTCGGCCATGCGCGATATTCGCATGGCGCTGCTCGAGGCCGACGTTAACTTTAAGGTCGTCAAGGAGTTCGTTGCCAAGACCAAGGAGCGCTGCATGACCGCCGAGGTCATGGAGTCGCTGTCGCCGGCACAAAACGTCGTCAAGATTGTGCTCGACGAGCTCACCGAGATGCTCGGCTCAACCGAGAGCAAGCTCGTCTTTAGCAACCGCATTCCCAATGTCATCATGCTCGTGGGCCTGCAGGGCTCCGGTAAGACCACGGCGGCCGTAAAGCTGGCCTACCTGCTCAAGAAGCAGGGCCGCTCGCCGCTTCTCGCCGCGTGCGACGTCTACCGTCCCGCCGCCGCCGATCAGCTGGCCACACTCGGTGGCGAGATCGGCGTACCGGTCTTCCGCGGCGACGGTGCGCACCCGGTCGACATCGCCAAGGGCGCCATCCAGGAGGCCGTTGACCACCTGCGCGACGTGGTCATCGTCGATACCGCTGGTCGTCTTCAGATCGACGAGCAGATGATGCAGGAGGCCGTCGACATCAAGAAGGCCGTCAAGCCCGACCAGGTGCTGATGGTCGTCGATGCCATGACCGGCCAGGATATCGTCAACGTCGTCTCGACGTTTGCAGAGCGTACCGACTTTGACGGCGTGATCATCTCCAAGCTCGACGGCGATGCTCGTGGCGGCGGCGCACTTTCGGTGCGTCAGGTGACCGGCAAGCCCATCAAGTTTGTGAGCATGGGCGAGAAGCCCGATTCGCTGGAGCCGTTCTATCCCGATCGCATGGCCAAGCGCATTCTGGGCATGGGCGATGTCGTAGGTATTATCGAGAAGGCCCAGGAGGCAGCCGATGCAGAGCAGCTCGAGGCTGCCGAGCGTATGCTGCGCGAGGGCTTCACCATGAACGACATGCTCGACCAGATGAAGGCCGTCAAAAAGATGGGCGGCATGAAGGGCATCCTTGGCATGCTCCCCGGCGGTCAGCGCGCGCTCAATCAGATGGGCGGCAACCTGGATGAGGGCATCTTCGATAAGAACGAGGCCATCATCATGTCGATGACCAAGGAGGAGCGCCTGCGTCCCTCCATCATCAACGGCCAGCGCCGCGCGCGTATCGCCAAGGGCGCCGGCGTAACCCCCACCGAGGTCAACAGCCTTATGAAGCAGTGGGGCGAGATGAATAAGATGATGGGCCGCATGCGCACGATGGCCAATCAGGCACAGGCTGGTGGCAAGAAGGGCAAGAAGGGTAAGAAGGGCAAGAAGATGCGCATGCCCAATATTCCCGGTCTGGATGCCATGGGTCTGGGCGGCATGGGCGGCCTGGGTACGGGCGGTCCCAAGTCCGATATGGACCTGCTGCGCCAGATGGAAGCGCAGATGCGCAATAAGAAATAGGGCTGTAATTCCAGCTTGA
Source organism: uncultured Collinsella sp. (assembly GCA_902465265.1). GTDB lineage: Bacteria > Actinomycetota > Coriobacteriia > Coriobacteriales > Coriobacteriaceae > Collinsella. The sequence goes on from CABQMF010000006.1 coordinate 49,423, forward strand.
TATGGCAAAGGCCACTCGGAAGCTACCGGGTGGCCTTTGTTGTTGGCTTTGATTGTTGGGTTGCGCTTAGCGTCGCACCCCGAGCTCGCGGTGCCGTGCCGTTAGTGGCAGCCGCAGCCCTCGTGGCCCCCGTGCTCGCGATGACCGTGGCAGCTGCAGGACTCGCCATGTTCGTGGGCGTGGTCATGGCCGTGGCAGCCGCACGTGGCCTCGCCGTTCTGTGCGAGCGTGCCGGCGATAAGGGCCTCGACGCAGGCGTCGCAGCTGCCCTGGGCACCTGCGTATACCGTGATGCCGGCTTGGGCAAGCGCGTTGATAGCGCCACCGCCGATGCCGCCGCAGATGAGCGTGTCCACGCCGCCGTTGGCGAGCAGGCCCGCAAGGGCACCGTGGCCGGTGCCGCCGGTGCCCACGACCTGCTCGTTGAGCACCTTGCCGTCCTGAATGTCGTAGATTTTGAACTGCTCGCTGCGGCCAAAGTGCATAAAGATGTTGCCGTTGTCGTACGTGGTTGCCACCCTCATGGTGTCGACCTCCTTTGCTGGCCATACGGCCGTCGCTGTGGTGATGGGGGAGTACGCGATATTGCCGCCTTCGATGATGAGCGCCCGTCCGTTGACCAGCGCGTTTGCCACCTTGCGATGCGCGCGGCTGCTAATTGCCGCCACCGTGGCGCGCGCGATGCCCATCTGCTGTGCGACTGCCTCTTGGTTAAGGCCTTCCAGGTCGCACAGGCGCAGCACCTCGAGTTCGTCGATCGTCATGTCGATGTCGTCTCCGCTGGCTAGGCCGTCAGGGGTAAAGCCGCGGTATTCGGGGATGATCCCGACGCGGCGCAGTTTCTCGCGTCTTCCTGCCATGCGCACTCCTTATCTGATATATGTCAACAATAGAATAGCGAACGCGCAGATTTGCGCAAGGAATTTCTGGCATATGTCAGAAAACGAGGGGCTTATGTTTGGGCTGTGGGGCCGCGTGCGCCTGGGCTACAATGAATCTCGCTTGTAGGCGACTGACAGGAGGGTCAATGAGCAAAGCTGATCAACAGTTTGTAACCATGTGCCGCGATATCTTGGACCATGGCACCACGACCGAGGGCCAAAAGGTCCGCCCGGTGTGGGAGGACGGCACCCCTGCCTATACCATTAAAAACTTTGGCGTCACGGCACGCTACGACCTGCGTGAGGAGTTCCCTGCGCTCACGCTGCGTCGTACAGCCCTCAAATCTGCCATGGACGAGATCCTATGGATCTATCAAAAGAAGTCCAATAACGTACATGACCTCAACAGCCATATTTGGGATGAGTGGGCCGACGAGACCGGCTCTATCGGCAAGGCCTACGGGTATCAGATTGGGCAGAAGAGCCATTACGCCGAGGGTGACTTTGACCAGATGGACCGCGTGCTGTACGACCTCAAGCACACGCCGTACAGCCGTCGCATTATGACGAACACCTATGTGTTTAGCGACCTGTCCGAGATGCACCTGTATCCGTGCGCCTACAGCGTGACCTATAACGTCACGCAGCGTCCGCAGGATGACAAGCCGACGCTCAACATGATTCTCAACCAGCGTAGCCAGGACATTTTGGCCGCGAACAATTGGAATGTGTGCCAGTACGCCATTTTGCTGATGATGGTCGCGCAGTCGGTCGATATGATCGCTGGCGAGCTGCTGCACGTGATTGCCGATGCCCACATTTACGACCGTCATGTCGATATCATCCGCGAACTTATCGAGCGTCCGCAGTTTGCGGCTCCTAAGGTAACGCTCAACCCCGATGTGCATGATTTCTACGCGTTTACGACCGATGACCTGATCGTTGAGGGCTATGAGCACGGCCCTCAGGTCAAGAACATCCCCATTGCGGTGTAGGTGACGCGTATGACGTGTAAGCTTTCTGCCATTGTCGCCGTGTGCGATGACTGGGGTATTGGGTGCGAGGGCGACATGGTGGTGTCCAACCGTGCCGACATGCGTCATTTTGTGGCATGCACCAAAGGTTGCCCGGTCATTATGGGGCGCAAGACGCTGTTGAGTTTTCCCGGCGGACGACCGCTCAAGAATCGCCGCAACATTGTGCTCACGCGCGACGAGGGCTTTGCACCCGAGGGCGTTGACGTGGTGCATAGCGTTGACGAGGCCTTGGCCGCCGTGGCAGATGAGCCCGTTGCGTGGGTGATTGGCGGCGGCGAGGTGTATCGGCAGTTTTTGCCGTATTGCGCCGAGGCCGAGGTTACACATAACCATTGCGTGCATGACGTGGATACGTACTTTCCCAATCTGGATGCCGATCCCGCGTGGGAGATTGCGCGGCGTGGCGGTGTTGCCACGATTGCCTCGGGCGAGGGCGATGAGGGCCTCAAATATGAGTTCGTGACGTATCGTCGCGTTGAGGCGTAAATCGTCTGGCGTGAACGGTATCATCGGGTTGATTGAATGCATGGGGCGGCGCTTAGCGTCGCCTCGTTTGGTATAGATGTGCTGTAAAGAAGGGTGCGGGCTGGCTGCTATGACTGATGCCGTTGAGGTGCTGCGAATCGATTCGCTCGAGGACGAGCGGCTCGATGCCTACGTGCGACTGACCGAGCGCGAGCTTCGCTGCGTGCTGGAGCCGCAGAAGGGCATTTTTATCGCCGAGAGTGCCAAGGTCATCGAGCGTGCGGTTCGCGCCGGATACCAGCCGGTGAGCTTTCTTTTGGGCGAACGCTGGCTCGACCAGATGGTGCCGCTGTTTGAGCGCCTGGTTGTGCGCGAGGGCGCGGGTCCGGTTCCTGTGTTCGTTGCCTCCATGGAGCTCATGGAGCAGCTGACGGGCTTCAATGTGACGCGCGGTGCGCTCGCGGCATTCCGTCGTCCACGTCAGATTCCGGTTGATGAGTTCTTGGACGGCGTCGTTGAGGCGGCGGGAGAGCGCCCGGTGCGCGTATGCGTGCTCGAGGGTATTGTCGACCACACCAACGTCGGCGCGATTTTCCGCTCGGCGGCTGCGCTGAATGTTGATGGCATTTTGGTAAGTCCCACGTGCTGCGATCCGCTGTACCGTCGCTCGGCCCGCGTGAGCATGGGCACGGTGTTCCAGGTGCCCTGGACACGCATTGGCAGCGAGGCGCGCGTATGGCCGCATGATGGGCTGGCGGCGCTACACGATGCCGGCTTTTCGTGTGCCGCCATGGCGTTGACGGACGATTCCGTTTCGCTTGACGATCCTGTGCTGCAGAAGATTGATCGCTTGGCGATTTTTATGGGAACCGAGGGCGCCGGCTTGGGCGCCAAGACCATTGCGGGCTGCGACCGCGCCGTGCGTATTCCGATGGCACATGGGGTCGATTCGCTCAACGTGGCCGCGGCAAGTGCTGTCGCCTTTTGGCAGCTGTGCCCGCATGTGAGCAACGAGTACCACTACCAGCCGGGGCTGTATCACTAGCGGGGTGCTCTCGAGCTTTGCCGCCGGGGGTGTTTTCCGCTGCCTTCGGTCGGTGTTAAGCTGATAATGGCTTTGCCGTTCAATTGACGTTTTGTTGTTTGACGTACGCTTGTGGGGAGGGCGTGTGGCTAAGAAATCTACGGCTATCGATGTAACGCAGGGTGTTATTTGGCAGCAGCTGCTGTCGCTGTGCGTTCCCATCTTCTTTAGTTCGTTTTTTCAGCAGGCATACACGCTTATCGGTACCTATATCGTCGGTCAGTTTGGCGGTAAGCTCGCGCTGGGTGGCATTCAGGCCACGATGGTGCTTACGGAGCTCTGCATTGGTTTTTGTGTCGGCGTGGGTGCTGGCTGTGCCGTTATTACCGGTCAGTATTTTGGTCAGCACGATGACGAGAGCCTGAGCCGATCGGTCCATACGGCTATGACGCTCGCGCTGGTGGGCGGCATTGTCATTTCCATTCTGGGCATGGTGTTTGTCGAGCCGATGCTCGTGTTGATGAATACGCCGCATGAGCTGCTGGCCGAGGGTGTGGCGTATGCCCGTTGCTACTTTGCCGCCATGTTTGCGGCGCTGCTGCTCAATATGGGTACTGCGTTGTTGCGCGCCGTGGGCGACACGCGTGGTCCGGCGGTCATTATTGCCTCCGGCTGCTTCGTCAATGTGGCATTCGACATTCTCTTTGTCGCCGTGCTGCACATGGAAGCGCTGGGCTGCGGCATCGCGGTGGCGCTGACCATTTGCTCCAATGCCACAATGATTGTGATCCGCATGATGCGCGCTCCGGGTGCGTGGCGGTTGTCGCTATCCAAGCTCGGTATCGATCGCAGCATTTGCAAGAGCATGCTTTCGTGCGGTTTGCCGCTGGGCGTTCAGTCTGCGGCGTATTCGATCTCGAACGTGCTGATTCAGGTGTCAGTCAACTCGTTTGGAGCCGATGTCACGACCGCTTGGGGCCTTTCCGGCCGCCTGGACGGCATTATCTGGATGGTGACCGAGGCGCTCGGCGTGTCGATCACCACGTTCTCGGCGCAGAACTTTGGTGCGCGCAATTACGATCGCATGCGAAAGGGATACCACACGTCGCTCGTGCTTTCGTTTGTGCTTATCGGCGGCCTGTCTGCCGTGCTGCTTGTGTTCTCGGGTCCGTTGTCGCGTTTGTTTATCGACGATGCCGCGATTTCGGCCTACACTACGACGATTCTTCATTTTATTGCGCCGTTCTACGCGATTTTCTCGATTATCGAAAACGCGTCCGGTTCCATCCGCGGCGCCGGCGTGAGCTTCCAGCCTATGATGCTCACGATCTTCGGCACGGTCGTGCTCCGCGTGGCGTGGGTGTTCGCGATTATGCCGCTCGACCCCTCGCTCGAACATCTGCTGCTGGTCTACCCCGTAACCTGGGTAATCACCGCCACGATGTTCACCGTCTACCACCACAGCGGCAACTGGCTAGGCCGCGCTACAGCCTAGCCATTAAGAACGTCCCCAATGACTAGTATTCGATGCCTTGGCGGGCTAGGAGGCCTTCGTCGAAGTAGTGTTTGACGGGGCGCATTTCGGTTACTAGGTCTGCAAGGTCGGCGAGGGGCAGCAAGCCACGGCCGGTGAGCACGAGCTCCGTGGTGGTTGGTTTCATCGCGATCAACGCTTCGACATCTTCGCGCGTCACAAAGCCCCGTCGCATGGCTTCTCCCAGCTCATCCAAGATCAGCACGTCGACCTGGCTAATCTGCTGGCGCGCCAGCTCCATGATCTGTGCGGCACAGGCTTCGGGTGTGTCGCGGTCGGCTTGTACGATGCGCAGACCCAAACGGGGCGCCGCATCATGCTCGGCGCAGTGCAGCTTTTTGGCAAACTGGAGCATGAGCACGTTAAGTCCATAGCCCGTGGCGCGCAGCGCGAGCCCCAGCGCAGCCGTCGTCTTGCCCTTGCCGTCACCCGTATAGATTTGAACCTTGCCGACTTCCAGTGATGCCATCTCTGTCCTTTCGTGCCCGGCGTCGGTTTATCGCCGTCCGGGTTGGGTATTCTAGAAAACATTATCAACCCCAGTAGATGGAGTTCAAGCAGATGGAGATGGATGACAACAAACGTAGACGGAATATGATCCTCTACGTGCTCATCGCCTTCGTCGTCTACCTCGTGCTCTCGACCGTTCTGTTCCCCAACATCGGTCACACGCAGCAGATTACGAAGACCGATTACTCGACGTTTGTCAAAGCGCTCGATAAGAAGAGTGTCGACAAGGTCGAGTACAACACGGACGATTACACCATTTATTACACCAAGAAGGGCGAGGACGAGAACATCGCCTACAAGACGACCGGTGTGCCGAATGACGCGGGCTTTACCGATCGCGTGCTTAAATCTGGCGCCTCGCTTGAGTCGGTCGTTCCCGATAAAAACTCGGGTCTGATGACCTACTACCTGCTCACGCTCATCCTTCCCATGGCGATTTTCTTCCTCATCGGTTGGTGGCTCAACCGCCGCATGAAGAAGGCTATGGGCGATGACGGCCCGTCGATGAACTTTGGCGGCGGCGGTTTTGGCGGCGGTGGACTGGGCAAGTCCGGCGCGCGCGTGATCGCCTCCAAGGACGTGGGCGTGACCTTTAAGGATGTCGCCGGCCAGGAAGAGGCCAAGGAGTCCCTCAAGGAGGTCGTCGACTTTCTGGAGAAGCCGCAGCGCTACGAGGAGATCGGCGCCAAGCTGCCGCGTGGCGCCCTCCTTGTTGGCCCTCCGGGTACCGGTAAGACCCTGCTTGCCAAGGCTGTTGCCGGCGAGGCGGGTGTGCCGTTCTTTAGCATTTCGGGCTCTGAGTTCGTCGAGATGTTCGTCGGCCGCGGTGCCGCCAAGGTTCGTGACCTGTTTAAGCAGGCCAAGGAAAAGGCCCCGTGTATCGTCTTTATCGATGAGATCGATACCATCGGCAAGAAGCGCGATGGCGGCGGCTTTAGTGGCAATGACGAGCGCGAGCAGACGCTCAACCAGCTGCTGACAGAGATGGACGGCTTCGATAACCACAAGGGTATTGTCGTTCTCGCTGCTACCAACCGCCCGGACAGCCTTGACCCGGCCCTGTTGCGCCCCGGCCGTTTTGACCGCCGTATCCCCGTTGAGTTGCCCGACCTGACCGGCCGTAAGAACATTCTCGAGCTCCACGCCAAGAGCGTGAAGACGCAGCCGCCGATCGACCTGACCGCGATTGCCCGCGCCACGCCCGGTGCCTCGGGCGCCGACCTGGCCAACATCATCAACGAGGGCGCCCTGCGAGCCGTCCGCGAGGGTCGCAAACGCGCGACCCAGGATGATTTTGAGGAGTCGGTGGAGGTCGTCATTGCCGGTCAGCAGCGTAAGTCTACGGTGCTGTCCGACCACGAGAAGCAGGTCGTGTCCTACCACGAGATCGGTCATGCCATCGTTGCGGCCCGCCAGAAGGGGTCCGCGCCGGTTACCAAGATTACCATCGTGCCGCGCACGAGCGGCGCTCTGGGCTACACCATGCAGGTCGAGGAGGACGAGCGCTTCCTGACTACGCGCCAGGAGGTGCTGGACAAGCTCGCCGTCTATTGCGGTGGTCGCGCGGCCGAGGAGCTCATCTTTGGTGAGATGACGACCGGCGCCGCCAACGATATCGAGCAGGCCACCAAGCTCGCCCGTAACATGGTGACGCGCTTTGGTATGTCCGATGAGTTTGGCATGATGGCACTCGGTACCGTCCAGAATGCGTACCTCAACCAGGACACGTCGCTCACCTGCGCCCCCGGCACGGCCGAGCGCGTGGACGCAATTGTCGCTAAGTTGATCGAGGATGCGCACGACCGCGCCCTGCAGATCCTGAAGGAGAATAAGTTTAAGCTCCACGAGCTGGCTCGTTATCTGTACAAGAAGGAGACGATCACGGGCGAGGAGTTCATGAATCTCCTCACGCGCGAGAATCCGCTGATGCCTAAGCAGCAGTAGCGTTGCGTGCGGGACAGTAAATATCGACGCCCCATTTGAGTGCCTATCTCAAATGGGGCGTTTTGCTTGAGGGGGATGCATATGAAGATCGTGGTGAGTGCCTGTTTGATGGGCGAGAGCTGCAAGTATAACGGGCTCGACAACTACCACCGCGCATTGGTCGAGGCCTGCGAACGTACGGGGACCGAGGTCCTCTTGGTGTGCCCTGAGGTCTTTGGCGGCCTGCCCACACCGCGCAAGCCGTCCGAGATTGTTAACGGCGAGGTTCGTACCTGCGAGGGCATCTCGGTCGATCGCGAGTTTCGCCTGGGTGCTGAGCGTGCGCTCGATATGTGCGAGCGGGCGGGCGGGCCGTCCGAGATCGCCGCGTGCATCCTGCAGGACCGCAGTCCCTCGTGCGGCGCGGGTCGCATCTACGACGGCACTTTTAGTGGCACGCTCACCGCGGGCAACGGTGTTTTCGTCGACCTGCTCCTGCGCCACGGCTACCGTGTGATCCCGGCAAGCGAGTTCGACCCCAGCATGGTGGAGCAATAAAAAACCACCACAAAGGTGCCTGTCCCCTTTGTGGTGGTTATGGGTTAGAGCTAGAGGGTGTGGCCGTAGGCGTTGGCAGCCTTTATGGCGGCGGCGAACTTTTCGTCGGTGAAGGGCTCGGGGTTTCCCTGCTTCCACTCGTTGGTGGCGTGCGCGTACTCGCACAGGGCCGGGATATCGGCCTCGGAAAGCCCGACCTGCTCAAGCGTCACGGGTAGCCCCATCTGTTTGTTAAAGGCGGCGTAGCGCTCAAGGTTCTCGGTGTCTCCCGTATAGGCAAACAGCGCGAGCACGCCCAGGCTCACGACCTCGCCGTGCAGGTAGGTGCCCTCACGCGGAATGCTGCACGTGGCGTTGTAGAACGCATGTGCCACGCTCGAGTTGTAGTAGTAATCGTTTTGGTTGGTCAGGTTGGAGACGTAGCCCGTGTTGACCACGATATCGAGCGCGATCTGCTTGACGGCCTCGCTCGACAGGTCCTGGCGCACGTCCTCAAGACCCTGGACGCCATAGGTAAACAGCGGCTCGGAGCAGGTGTGGGCGAGTGCCAGGCCAAGACCGGCGGTGTGCTCCAAATCACCGGCGCTCGTGGCATACTCGACCTCGGGCTGCTTGGACAGGGCATCGCCCACACCAGCCCAGAAGTACTCTGCCGGAGCCTCGGCGATGATCTTGGGGTTGATGAAGATGTGCGCCGGTCGGTTGGGGTACGAATAGCCCTCGAGCGAGCCGTCGTCGTTGTACACAACGGCAATGGCGGTCGCGGCGGAGCAGTTGGAACAGATCGTCGGGACCGTAAAGACGATCTTCTTGAGCTCAATGGCGGCCGTTTTGACGGTGTCGAGCGCTTTGCCGCCACCGCATGCGATAAGCACGTCAGCTTCCTGGCAGGCAGGGGAGTTCACGACTTTGGCGATATTGGCACGCGTACTGTTGGTGCCATAGACGCGCGTCTCAAGAATCTCGACATCGGTACCTTCAAGCGCTGCCTCGATGCCCGGCAACGCCGCAGCCAGGGCTCGTTTGCCGCCAATGATGGCGACCTTTGTCGCGCCGTACTCCGCCAGCGCGGCGGGCAGCTCGTCAAAGCAATCCTCGCCAACGGTGTAGTCGCTCATCCCAATCGTGCGCATAGCAACCTTCTTTCGTTCGATAGAGTGCTTTCAGGTATTTTGCTCCTAGAGCGGGGCTGTAATAGCGAGAAATTTCGAACGTATAAAACCAATGTTGAGGGTTTTTCGCCGGCGCGGAACGTGCTAGCATACTCCGCATAAGCGTTGATGGGGACGAGTAGTCGGCCGTCCGCATGCTACAGAGAGCGGGGAGCGCTGAGATCCCGTGCATGCGACCGATGAAAATCACCCCGGAGCTGCGGTCCCAACGGACGTACCGCGCAGGTTCGTCTTAGTAGACATCGCCGAGATGGTCGTCGATACAGGCCAGCCGAGTAACGGATGCGAGCGCGCGAATTCGCGGGCGAGGGCATCTAAGCTGGGTGGTTAAGCGAAGAGCTTTTACGGGCAGACTGCCTGTTTTGTGGCGCTTCGTCCCAGCTTGTAGGGACGGGCGCTTTTTTGGTGCCCAGAGGGCGTGCGCGCCCACGACATGAAAGGGGTACCGTGGCAAACGAGTACAAGCAGACGATGAATCTGCCCAAAACCGGATTTCCCATGCGTGCCGGTCTTTCCAAGTCCGAGCCCAAGCGACTCAAGGACTGGCAGGACAACAAGGTCTACGAGCAAGTTCTAAAGAAGAACGAGGGTCACAAGAAGTTCGTGCTGCACGACGGCCCTCCGTACGCCAACGGTCCGATCCACATCGGCCACGCCATGAACAAGATTTCCAAGGACATGATCAACCGTTACTGGATGATGCAGGGCTGCGAAGTTCCCTATGTCCCCGGTTGGGATTGCCACGGTCAGCCGATTGAGCACAAGGTCGAGGAGAAGCTCGGCACCGAGAAGTTCAACCAGACCTCCACGGCTAAGATCCGCGAGCTTTGCAACAAGTTCGCCGTCGAGAACATCGAGCTGCAGAAGGCCGGCTTCCGTCGCCTGGGCGTGCTTGGCGACTGGGACAACCCCTACCTGACGCTCTATCACCAGCATGACGCCGCCGACATCGAGGTCTTCAAGGCCATGTTCGACAAGGGCATGATCTATCGCGGCCATAAGCCCGTCCACTGGTGCAAGCACTGCCACACCGCACTCGCCGAGGCTGAGATTGAGTACTCTGACGAGACGAGCCCGTCCATCTTCGTGCGCTTCGAGATGACCTCCAAGCCCGCCGGCCTCGAGAACTTCGACGGCCCGGTTGACTTCATCATCTGGACGACCACGCCGTGGACCATCCCCTCCGACCAGGCAGTTTCCCTCAAGCCCGGCGCCGCCTACGTCGCCGTTGAGCACGACGGCCGCGCCGAGGTCATGCTCGAGGACCTGGCTCCCAAGTGCTGCGAGGAGTTTGGCTGGGAGTACACCCCGGTCATGGTCGACGGCAAGCCCTACGTGGTTCCCGCCGAGACCTTCCATCATATCCACTACAAGCAGCCGATCTTTGACGGTGTCGAGGGCGTGGCGCTGCTGGCCGATTACGTCGGTGTCGATGACGGTACCGGTATCGTCCACAACTCGCCCGGCCACGGCGTCGACGACTACTTTGCCTGCCTCAAGGAGGGCATCACCGACATCTGCATGCCGGTCGATGACGACGGCAAGTTCTACACCGGTGAGGAGTTTGGCACCGGTGGCCCCTTCAGCGGTATGGATACCGATGAGGCCAACCCGCACATTATCGAGTTCCTGCGCGAGCGCGGCACCCTGGTCCTCGAGAAGAAGATCACGCACAGCTATCCGCACTGCTGGCGCTGCAAGCACCCGGTCCTCTTCCGTGCCACCGACCAGTGGTTTGTCTCGATGGACAAGACCGGTTTGCGCGAGCAGGCTGGCAAGGAGGTCCGCGAGAACGTCAAGTGGTATCCGGCCCATGCGGCCAACCGCATCGGTGCCATGGTCGAGCAGCGTCCCGACTGGTGCATCAGCCGCCAGCGCAACTGGGGCGTGCCTATCCCCAGCTACACTTGCGCCGACTGCGGCGAGAAGGTCATGAACGACGCCACGCTCGACGCCGTCATCAAGCTCTTCCACGAGAAGGGCTCTGACGCCTGGTTCACCGACGCTCCCGAGAGCTACCTGGGCGAGGCCTGCGTCTGCCCCAAGTGCGGCGGCCATCACCTCAAGGCCGATAAGGACATCCTCGACGTGTGGTGGGACTCCGGCGTGTCTTGGAAGGCCGTCTGTGAGTACCGTCCCGAGCTGGAGTATCCGGCGGATGTGTACCTCGAGGGCTCCGACCAGCACCGCGGTTGGTTCCAGAGCTCGCTGCTCACCTCGGTGGGCGCCAACGGCCACGCTCCGTACAAGGCGGTCGTCTCGCAGGGCTTCACGCTCGATGGCCAGGGCCGCAAAATGTCCAAGTCGCTCGGCAACGTCATCGATCCCAACAAGGTCTGCGACGAGATGGGCGCCGACATCATCCGTCTGTGGGTTGCATCCGTCGATACCAGCTCCGACGTGTCGATCGACCACGAGATCCTTGCTCGTACGTCCGACGCCTACCGTCGTTTCCGCAACACGCTGCGCTTCCTGCTCTCCGAGCTCGAGGGTCAGTTTGAGCCCGAGACCGACGGCGTCGCCTTTGCCGACCTGCTGCCGCTCGACAAGCTCATGGTTGCCCGTCTGACTCAGGTCCAGGCCGAGGTCGACGATGCCTACGCCAGCTACGAGTTCCCGCGTGCCTACCGCGCGCTCTACGACTTCGTGGTTACCGAGCTCTCCAACGTGTACCTCGACGCCCTGAAGGACCGTCTGTACTGCGACAAGCCCGGCTCGCTCGAGCGCCGCAGCGCCCAGACCGTGCTGGCCGAGCTCTTCTCGATGCTCATGCGCGACCTGCAGCCGATCCTGTCCTACACGGTCGACGAGGCCATGGCCTATGCGCCCGCCGGCTGCGTCGATCACCAGAAGTACGCCGCGCTGCTCGATTGGTACAAGTCGCCCATCACGGTCGACGAGGCCAATGAGTTTGAGGGCGTGCTCGAGGCCTCACTCGAGCTCCGTAGCGCCGTGACCAAGGCCCTTGAGGATGCCCGTTCTGCCGGCACCTTCACCAAGAGCCAGCAGGTTCGCGTCAAGGCGGTCGTTCCCGCCGAGATGTACGCGCTGCTGACCGGCGACAAGGCCGTCGACCTGGCCGAGTTCTACATCGTCTCCGATGTTGAGCTGACCCAGGGCGAGGAGCTCTCCGTTGCCATCGAGGCTGCCGAGGGCGAGTGCTGCGACCGTTGCTGGAACTACCGCACCACCGTCGGCGAGTACAACGGCCACGCGCATATCTGCAAGCGTTGTGCCGAAGCGCTGAACTAGCCTTTGGGGACGTTCTTAAAAGACTGTCAAATAAGTACGTCCCCAACGTCAACTTTTGTCAAGTCCAAGCGGCATTCTGTTTTCGGAATGCCGCTTTCGTTTTTAGCTGGTTATTTCGCTAGCGTTGGTGGATATGCTGCGCGTTTGGCGTTTGTCACTATAAGATGATTACTTGCGTTAAACGGAATTTGATTATCTGAGGGTAGGGGATTGATTTGGGTCGTACTGGGGATATGACGCCGCCTTTGCGTTGGCGGTTGGGTGTTGCTGGTGGGGTAGCGCTCGTTGTGCTGCTTGTTGATCAGCTGACCAAGCTTGCGGTTCGTGCCGTGGGCGAAGCTTTGCATGTGACTGTCATCCCCGGTGTCATCGACTTTATGTTTGTCCGCAATATCGGTGCTGCCTTTAGTATGGGCGAGGGGCATGGCATCGCGTTTGCCGTGCTGGCGTTGGCGGTCATCATCGCTATTGCCGTGTACCTCGTTCGTGCACCCCAGCTCGCCCATCTTGAGCTTGTGGGCATGGCGATGGTTGCGGGCGGTGCTATCGGCAACGCTATCGATCGTTTGGCCTTTGGCTTCGTGACCGATTTTATTGCCACCACCTTCATCGACTTCCCCGTCTTCAATGTGGCCGATATCGGCATTACCTTGGGCGTCGTGCTCGCCCTCTTCGGCTACATGTTCTTGAGCCCCGCTGCCCGTGAGGTCGATGCGACCGCCGAGCTTAACGCCCGTGACGAGGCTCGCGCTAAGCGCAAGGCCCAGCGACGCGGAGAGCGTGCCCGCAAGATTCGCGAAAGGAACGAGCGCTAATGGCCGACATCCATATTCTTGTTGCCGACGATGCCGCCGGTCAGCGTCTTGACGCTTATCTGGGCGCCAATGACGGCTGCCCTACACGTTCTGCCTGCGCGCATCTGATCGAGGGTGGCGCCGTCGCTGTCAATGGCGAGACCTGCCTGTCCAAAAAGTACGCCGTGCGAGCCGGCGATCGTATTTCGGTCGATTTGCCCGAGCCGCACGATCCCACCGATGTGATTCCCGAGGCCATCCCGCTCGACATTCGCTATGAGGACGCTTATCTCATTGTGCTCTCCAAGCAGCGCGGCCTGGTGTGCCATCCTGCGCATGGTCATGAGAGCGGTACGCTCGCGAATGCCCTGGTCTATCACTGTGGTATCGACCATCTGGGCACCGTGCAGGGCGAGGACCGCCCCGGTATTGTGCATCGCCTGGATCGCGATACCTCGGGTCTCATGCTTGCGGCAAAGGACGACGACACCCAGCGCGCGCTCCAAAATCTCATCCGCACGCGTACGCTCGACCGTCGCTATATCGCACTCGTTCACGGTCACATCGCCATGGACGAGGGCACCATCAACACCGGCATTGCCCGATCGACGCGCGATCGCGTGAAGATGGCGGTTTCTGACGATCCTTTCGCGCGCCAGGCCATTACGACCTTTAAGGTCCTCGAGCGCTTCGATTCCACGCGATTTGACGACGGCTATACACTCGTTGAGTGCCACCTGTTTACGGGCCGCACGCATCAGATTCGTGTGCATATGCGCCATATCAACCACGCCTGCGTGGGCGATCCACTCTACGGCAAGTGCGATGCACGCGCCGATCAGGGTCTGACCAGGCAATTCCTTCATTCCTGGCGCGTCGCATTCGACCATCCCGTGACGGGCGAGCGCATCGAATGCCGCGACGAGCTGCCGTGGGATCTCGCTGCGGTTCTTGACGACCTGGCCCCGCGCTCGCTTGGCCGCACCGCCGCCGGCGACGACATCGTCCCGCAGCTTGGCCTTCTCGAAGCCTAGCCGGTATTAGGTGGTTTCTTGAACTCGGTAAGCCTGCGGTAAGATATACGATTGTTTACGTAACGCGTTCCTGGGAGCCTGCATGCTCGCCTTTTTACAAACCAACACACCCATCGTGATTTTCAACCAGATTGTCGTCACGCTGCTCACGGTCTGCTTTCTGTACCAGGTGGTCTTCTTTGTCATCGGTGCTCTTCGTGGCGAGGTCGCGCCTCCCAAGGCCAAAAAACTCCACCGCTATGCCTTCTTTATTGCGGCGCATAACGAGGAGGCCGTGATCGCCAATCTCGTTCGCTCCATCAAGGACCAGGATTATCCGTCCGAGCTCATCGAGGTCTTCGTGGTCGCCGACGCCTGCACCGACAACACGGCGCAGCTCGCGCGCGAGGCGGGCGCCATTGTCTATGAACGCAACGACCTGGCCCGCAAGGGTAAGAGCTGGGTCATGGACTTTGGTTTCGATCGCATTCTCAACGAGTATCCCGATACGTTTGAGGGCTACTTTATCTTCGATGCCGACAACGTTATCTCCCGCGATTACGTCTCCAAGATGAATGATGCCTTTGACCAGGGATTCCATGTGGTCACTAGCTACCGCAACTCTAAGAACTTCGGCAGCTCGTGGATTTCGTCTGCCAACGCCACCTGGTATCTTCGCGAGGCGCGCTTTCTCAACAACGCGCGTAACATCTGCAAGACGTCCTGCGCCGTCTCGGGTTCGGGCTACCTCATCTCCGCCAGCGTTATCGAGGGCATGCACGGTTGGCAGTTCCATACGCTGACCGAGGATATCCAGTTCACCACGTTCTGCGCCATTCACGGCATCCGCATCGGTTATGCGCCGGCGGAGTTCTTTGACGAGCAGCCGGTGACGTTTAAGGCGTCCTGGAAACAGCGTATGCGTTGGACTAAGGGCTTTTACCAGGTGTTCTTTACCTATGGTAAGCACTTGGTCAAGTCGACGTTCCGTTATCATCGCTTTGCTGCCTACGACATGTTTATGACGATTGCGCCGGGTATGCTGCTATCGCTGATTTCCATGCTCGCCAACGCGACCTTCCTCATCGTGGGCGGGCTTTCGCACGGCTTCTTGGCCACCGAGGTCGAGATGCAGGCTTGTGCCGCCTCGCTCATTATGACCTTCGTGATGATGTACCAGACCTTCTTTATCCTGGCGCTACTCACGACCATCTTCGAGTACAAGCACATTCATTGCGCGCAAAAGTGGCGTTTGGTGACCAACCTGTTTACCTTCCCGATCTTTATGTTCAGCTATATCCCCATCACGGTGGCTGCTCTGTTCCTAAAGGTCGACTGGGTCCCGACGCAGCACGCCGTCAACGTTACTCTCGACGAGGTCATGCAAGGCGCCAAATAACCACCACCAAAACCACCGCAAAGGGGACAGGCACCTTTGTGGTGGTTTTTGCGTTTGAGCAGCTGACCATGGAGGTGCACAATGTCCTACATCCCATTTTGGATTTGCATCTTTGCCGGTGCGGTGGTTGATGCCCGTGAGCGACGCTTTCCCAATGAGCTTGCCGGCGCGTGTGCCGTGGCGGCGTTAGCAGGCGTTTGGCTCGACAAAGGTGTTAATACGGCGCTTGACCACGCCGGTCTTGCGGTCATCGTCTACCTTGCCCTTGTGCTTACTGAGTCGCTCTGGCGTCGTGTTCGCCACGCCCCCGGCATCGGCATGGGGGACGTCAAGGCGCTCTTCGCGCTTTGCACGCTCGACCCTATGGGCGGCATCGTGGCATTTGCCGTCGCGCTCCTGGTCCTTGCCCTCTCCTGCCTCATTACAAAATTGCACTCCCTGCCATTGCTCCCGTTTTTGGTGCCGATTTTTGCCATAATCGAGGTCGTGGGCTGCACATTGTAACTGATTGCGCATCCTTCTTAAGGAGTATGCCATGGCAACTAATCAAGAAACGGCCGTCATTAAGGCGCGCATGGACCGTATTCCCTCGGCGTTGTCGCCCGAGCTTGTCGAGCGCATTTCCGCCGATCGTGCTTCGGGCGCCGTCAACCCGTATCGTTGCAACGACGACCAGGTCGTTCGTCGTATTGATCGCGCTGCCGACAAAGGCACGCTCATGCGTCCGGCGTTTATGCGCGATACCGAAAAGATTCTTCATCTTCCGGCGTACACCCGCTATGCAGGCAAAACGCAGGTCTTCAGTTTTCGCAGCAACGACGACCTGTCGCGCCGCGGTTTGCACGTGCAGCTTGTGTCGCGCATCGCACGCGATATCGGTCGCGCCTTGGGGCTTAACTGCGATCTGATTGAAGCGATTGGCCTGGGCCACGACTTGGGACACACGCCTTTCGGCCATGCCGGTGAGCGCTTTCTCAACGATATCTATCACGAGCGTACTGGCCGCTACTTTTTCCATAACGTGCAGTCGGTCCGCGTGCTCGACGCGCTGTATGGCCGCAACGTGTCGCTCCAGACGCTCGACGGCGTCTTGTGCCATAACGGCGAGTACGAGCAACGCGTGTTTGAGCTCTCGGACATGTGCTCCTTTGACCAGTTCGATCAGACGGTTGAGGACTGCATTGCCAAGGGCTATAGCGCAATTGATCACCTGCGTCCCATGACGCTCGAAGGCTGCGTGGTCCGCATCTCGGATATCCTTGCCTACGTTGGGCGCGATCGCCAAGACGCCATTGCGGCGGGCCTACTGGCGCCCGATGCTTTTGACGATGGCCTGGGTGGGGCATACAACAGCTGGATCCTTACGCATGCCTCCATCGATATCGTTGAGCACAGCTATGGCAAGCCGCGCATCGTGATGAGCGAGGAGCTGTTTGAGGAAATCCGCCGAGCCAAGCGCGAGAACTACGTAAAGATTTATAGCAAGGGCGGCATCGAAGGCGATTCCGAGGCGGAGCTGCGCGAGGCGTTCGAAAAGCTCTACGACCGTTGCCTGCAGGATATAAACGAAGGTGACGAGTCCTCGTACATCTTTAAGCATCATATTTTGCGCATTGAGCAGCAGCTTTCCTACTACGACCGTACCTATGCCTGGCAGGACGACAAGGATCAAGCAGTGGTGGATTACATCGCGAGCATGACGGACGGCTATTTCTGCGAGCTCACGAGCAAGTTGTTCCCTGGTCTGGAGTTTCCGCACCGTACCTATATTAACGAACGGTAGTTCGTATATATTCGGTATACTGTTAGTGGAAAACGTTTTTGATTGATGCACGGGATGGCTATGGACGACCTTTTTTCTGCCTCGACGCGCGAGCGTTCCTTTAAAAATGCGCCGCTCGCGGTGCGCATGCGCCCCAATTCGCTCGACGAGTACGTGGGTCAGCAAAAGGCCGTCGGTAAGGGCTCGTGGCTACGTGCCGCGATTGAGCATGACGTGCTGTCGAGTGTGATTCTGTATGGGCCGGCCGGTACGGGCAAGACGACGCTGGCCCACATTATCGCTAAGCATACCAAGAGCGAGTTTGTCGAGGTCAGCGCCGTGACGGGTACCGTGAAGGATCTGCGTCGCGTGATTGACGAGGCCAAGACGCGCCTGAATACCTACGACCGCCGCACTATTCTATTCATCGACGAGATTCATCGCTTCTCTAAGTCGCAGCAGGATGCCCTGCTGCATGCGGTTGAGAACCGCACCGTCATTATGATTGGTGCCACGACGGAGAATCCGTACTTCGAGGTCAACTCGGCGTTGCTCTCGCGTGGTCGCGTGGTGGAGCTTGAGCACTTAAAGGACGAGGACATCGCGACGCTCATCGAACGTGCGCTCGAGACACCGCAGGGTCTGAACGGCAAGTTCTCGGCCGATGAGGATGTGGTTAAAACCATCTGCGCGCTGGCCGCGGGTGACGCTCGTTCGGCGCTGACGACGCTCGAGCTTGCGAGCGAGATTGCCGTCACGCGTCCCGATACGGACGGGACGCCAGCGCCGGCGGCGGGGGAGCGCTATCCCATCACCGTGGATGACGTTAAGATTGCCAACCCGCGTCGTGGCTTTTCGTATGACAAAAACGGCGACATGCACTACGACATTATCAGTGCGTTTATTAAGTCTATGCGCGGCAGCGACCCCGATGCCACGATCTATTGGCTCGCGCGCATGATTGACGCAGGGGAGGATCCCAAGTTTATTGCGCGCCGTATTATGATCCACGCTTCTGAGGATGTTGGCAACGCCGATCCGCAGGCGCTTTTGGTGGCGCATGCCGCGTTTAAGTCTGCCGAGGTCATTGGCTATCCCGAATGCCGTATTAACCTGGCTCAGGCTGCGCTCTATGTGTGCTTGGCGCCAAAATCCAACGCGTGCGAGGCTTCGATCGATGCAGCGCTGGCAGATATCCATTCAAGTGGGCTGCGCGAGGTGCCGAGTTATCTGCGCGACCGTCATCGCCCGGGCAGCGATGAGTACGGTGTTTATAAGTATCCGCATGATTATCCCGAAGGCTGGGTCGATCAGCGCTATTTGCCCGAGGGGCTGGAGCGCGGCGCATTCTGGCAGCCTGCCGGCCGCGGTTGGGAAGAGTGGCGTGTGGAGCAAAGCGAGCGCGATCGTAGCGGCAACGCTCCTAAGTAGGTCATTGGCGCCTCGCGCATTCCCTTTGGGTAACTTTCCCCTTCTTTGGGGTACCATGAACAACGTCTGTATTTCGATTCCTTTGGGAGGCTTGTATGAGTCCCATTCAAATCGCCCTGCTGCTACTTGCCGTTGCCGGCGTGTGGGCTGTTATCGAGCTCGCGCTCACGCTGCGCAAGACCCGCACCGTCGTCGACTCGCTCGACAAGACGGTGAGCGACCTCAACAACACACTCGCCGAGGCACAGCCCGTGGTGGCAAAGCTCGATGGCGCCGTAGACGAGCTTACGCCGGCACTTGCCCAGGTGGAGCCGCTGCTCAAGTCGAGCAAGACCGCGGTTGACGCCCTAACCTCCAATCTTGTAGAGGTCGAAGCCGTGGTTCGCGACATTTCCGAGGTCACGGGTAGCGTGGCCGAGGCAAGCAACGCCGTGTCGAGCGTGACCGACTCTGCGGCTGGCGCCGTGCAGAAGCTCTTCAATAAGGTGAAGGCTCCTGTAGCCGACACCGATCGCAAGCTCGCCGCTGCCGCAGAGGCCGAGCAGCCTACCGAGCGCGTTCTGATTGGTGAGGCTGAGGACGAGGCCGCTGATGGTGCGGATGCGGCTCAGAAGGCCGCAGCCAAGCCTGCTCAGTATTACACCTATACGCCCGCCGAGACCTCCGAGGAGTCCTGCGATGAGTAGCGAAGCAACCTGCCCCATTACGCTGAGCGTTGCCGGTGATCCGCGTCTCGCGCGCTTGGTGCGCATGACGGCCGCCAACGTCGGCGCCCTGTGCTCTATGTCCGTCGATCGCATCGAGGATATTCGTATGGCCGCCGAGGAAGCCTTTATTTTTGGCTGCACGGCTGTTGATTCCGACGATATCTCGATCAAATTCGATGTCGACGAATCTCACGTGGGCATGACCTTTACCTTTGGCGATCAGGCGACTGTCGATGAGGATGACCAGGCTGCCGTATATGCCGAGCTCATTCTTGCAAGCGTGTGCGATTCCTACGAAAAGACTACGGCGCCCCTAACGCTTTCCCTCGACCTCAAGGCGGATATCTAATATGACCGAACGTTCCCGGAGCGGCAAGACCGCTTGGGACAAGGAGAAAACCCGCGAGCTGTTTCGTCGTTATAAGGAGACCGGTGATCCGGATGCCCGCGAGCAGCTCGTCATGTCCCATATGAACCTGGTAAGGTTTCTTGCCAACAAATTTAAGAACCGCGGCGAGCCGCTCGATGACCTTTTGCAGGTCGGCTATCTGGGCTTGCTCAAGGCTATCGACCGCTTTGACCCCGAGCGCGGGCTCGAGTTCACCACGTTTGCCACACCTACCATTCTGGGTGAGATTAAGCGTCATTTCCGCGACAAGGGCTGGAGCGTGCGCGTGCCGCGTCGTCTGCAGGAGCTCTCTGCCAAGGTTAACCAGGCCACCGACAAGCTCACCAACGAGCTTCAGCGTTCGCCCAAGGTTGAGGAAATCGCCGATTACCTGGGCGTGACCGTCGATGAGGTGCTCGAAGCCATGGAATCGTCCTCGGCCTATACCTCGGTGCCCATCGAGGCTCCCGGCGCGTCCGACTCCGACGATGCGCCTTCGATTCTCGACCGCTATGCCGACGACGACAATGAGCTCGACTTTACCGATGACCGCCTGGTGATTGAGGAGGCCATTCGCGATTTCTCGCCGCGCGAGCGCGAGGTGATCGAGCTACGCTTTGTGAAGGGCATGACCCAGATCGAGATCGCCAAGAAGCTGGGCATCTCGCAGGTACAGGTCTCGCGCCTGCTGCGCCGTACCCTTAAGAAGATTCAAGACAAGATCGACCCCGACGGAGTGATGGTTCGTTCATGAGTGAGCACCCCCAACAAACCGACCGCACGCTGCGCGATACCCGTATTCTGACGCTGCGCATTTGGGGCGTCGTCGGCTGCATTGTCATCGCCGCCGTCATCTTTAACCTTATGGGCATCCTGGCACCGGTTATCGAGTTTTTGGCAGTCGGCTCCATCATCGCTTTTGTGATGTCGCCGATCACCAACTGGCTCGAGCACCATGGCGTGAATCGCGGCATCGGTTCGCTTATCGCGCTTATTGTGGTCGTTGCCGTGCTCGTCGGCGTCGTTTGCATCTTGTCGCCGATTCTCTTTGGTCAGATCATGGAAGTCCTGAGCCGCCTGCCCGAGCAGCTTCGTGTTGCTGGTGGCGACCTCAATGAGATGATATCGCATGCCAAGACGCTCAACAACACGCCGCTCAAGGAGTATCTGGACGATAACCTTTCTTCGCTCGTCACGGTGGCGTCCAAGTATGTCTCACAGATTGCCGCCGAGCTTGGCCGCGGTGTATTCCCGCTCATTACCAATACGGCCTCGCAGCTGTTCGTCATCTTCTTGGGCTTGGTGCTTGCCTATTGGTTGGCCTGCGACTATCCCCGTATGCACCACGAGGTCTGCACCATCATTGGTCAGGAAAAGGAGACCTCGTACCGTTTTATGGTCGCGATTCTTTCGCGCTCGGTCGGCGGCTACATGCGTGGCATGGTCGTGACGTCCATCTGCGGTGGCATCCTCGCCTTTATCGGCTTTACGCTCATTGGCCATCCGTATGCGGCACTCATGGCCATCTTTACCGGCATCATGCACTTGGTTCCGGTTGTCGGTCCCTGGGTGAGCGCGGCGATCGCCACGGTGCTCGGCTTTATGTTCAGCCCGATGCTGGCGTTATGGACCTTGATCGTGACTATGGTGGCACAAAATGTCACCGACAACGTCATTTCGCCTAAGGTCATGCAGAGCTCGGTTCAGGTGCATCCCATCATGAGCCTGACGGCCCTCGTTATTGGTTCGGCACTCATGGGCCCCATCGGCATGGTCATCGCCATCCCGCTGTGCGCGGCCCTTAAGGGCATTTTCGTCTACTACTTTGAGAACGAGACCGGTCGCCAGCTCGTGGCATATGATGGTGCCGTGTTTAAAGGCACGCCGTATCGTGATGCCGAGGGCAACCCGGTCGCCGCCTATGACGCGCTTGGAGACGATACGTTCATCTATGAGTCCGAGCTCATCGGCAACGAGACCGCGCCCGAGGCCAAAGCTATGCCCAAGCCCGAGCTCGAGAATCCCTGGATTAAGCTGTCGGGTCTTCAGCCCGACGCGACAGGCTTTTTCAAGAACCCCTTCGCCAAGGATGACGATTCCAATACGGACGACGACACCAAAACCGGCATCGACGGCTCCATGGATGATTCGGATTCCAAATAAGCTCCGTTAACGTTTCTTGATATTGTAGAAGATAAGAAACACGAGCAAAGCAACTGATAAGGGGCCGGCTACATAGAAATAGAGAATGTCAATTGCGCGTAGAGGGCAATAAGCGTTGTCGCCGGACGTCACTGCATACAGTACGTAGCCAAATGCTGGTTGGTTTGCGTACCATTGGGAGAAGGCCAAGAGCGCTAAAAGTACTACTACCAGAAGTGCATTCAGGACAAATCGTTTGCTTTTCA